>NZ_JAHDTH010000170.1 GCF_018531445.1 Pseudonocardia lacus | reverse complement strand
GGGTACGCACTCGCACAGCCGAACATATCTGGCACAAAACCAAAACCAGAAAACAATAGCTCGACACACTGTTGAGTTCTCAAAAGACACCCACACACCATCCACCACCGCGAGGTGACTTCCGGGGTTGTTTCCTAGTGTACGCCTCCGGATCCGGAGGATCCTCGGCGCCCCCTAGGGGCGGCCAGCGGGGCCGGGGACTCGAAGCCGGTGAGGGCTTCTCGTCGGCCGGTGTCTCGCTGACAGGGAGAAAGTTACGCGACCCCTTGACAGGAGGTCAAATCGCCCCCTCCGGACCGCGCCTGACCTGCGGGAACATCCCGTCCGCGGTCACTCACCGTGGCGACGAGGGCCGCCGCGCGCGACGAACGGTCAGCCTCGCGCAGCCCGGTGAACGGGAGGTTACATGCCGTCCTACCTGCGGTTCCGATGATCAGTCCGGTTCATGGCCAGGCCCCCGAGAACCCCCGACGGCCTTCGAGGACACATTCGTGTGACCCGAGCCACGGTCGCTCTCCGCGACGAGCGGTTGGCCATCCGCCAGTCGTCGCAGCATGGCGTTGTACGCGGTCAGCTCGGCGTCACCGTCGGTGTCGGCCCTGCGGTCGGCGCGTCGGGCCGACCGCTCGTCCTGGCGCGACCACTGCACGAGCAACGCGATGACGACCAGCAGCAGCGGCAGCTCGCCGGACGCCCAGGCCAGGCCCCCGCCGAGCTTCTGGTCGACCAGCGGGTCGGGCACCCAGGGCAGCGCGAGGCCCCGGTACCACTGCTCGCCCACCGCGGCGTTCGCGCCCATCAGCGCCACCCCGAAGAACGCGTGGAACGGCACGGAGATGAACACGATGCCGAGCCGGGCCGCGGGCGGCAGCCGCCTCGGCGACGGGTCGATCCCGACGATCGGCCAGAAGAAGAGCAGCCCGGCCAGCAGGAAGTGCAGGCTCATCAGCTGGTGCGCCCAGTGCTCGGGCAGCGCCGCGGGGAACAGCCCGGAGAAGTACAGGGCGTAGTAGCTGCCCACGAAGAGCGGCAGCGTGACCAGGGGGTGGGTCATCCACCGGGCGAGCGGGGAATGCACCCCCGCCAGGAGCCACTCCCGCGGGCCGGGGGGCCCGTCGCGCCCGGCGGGCGGCAGCGCGCGCAGCGCCAGCGTCACCGGGGCGCCCAGCACCAGCAGGATGGGCACCAGCATCCCCAGGATCATGTGCTCGCCCATGTGCACGCTGAACATCGCCGGTGCATAGCGGCCGATCCCGGAGCTGGTGGCCAGCAGCAGGGCGAGGCAGCCGCCCAGCCAGGCCAGGGTGCGCCCGGTCCGCCAGGCGTCGCCGCGGCGCCGCAGCCGCCGCGCCCCCAGCAGGTAGAGCACCGCCAGCACGATGGCCGCCGAGCCGAACAGCAGGTCGAACCGCCAGTCGAGGGCGAGGCGGGCGAACGTCGGCGGACCGGTGAGGTCGTAGCCGAGCAGCACCTCCGTGCGCGACGGCGGCCCCGCGGCGGTGTCGGGCGGCGCCGTGCGCCCGAGCGCCACGGCCAGCCCCATGGTGGCCAGCATCAGCAGGATCTCCACCCCGCCCAGCCGCAGCAGGGCGCGCGGATCCCCCGCGGACGCCGCGCCGACCGTCGATCGCCGGTGGGCGGCGCCCAGCACACCCAGCACGACGAGTGCGGCGGCCTTGCCCAGCACGAGCAGCCCGTACCCGCTGCTGAACACCTCCCCGATCGGCACCCGCGTCAGCGCGTTGACGACCCCGGTGAAGGCCAGGGCGCACCAGCAGACCAGCGCCAGCAGCGAGAACCGCGGCACCGCGGCGGCCAGCGCCGTCGTCCGGTCGGCTCCGCGGCTGGAAGCCAGCACGACGACCGCCACCAGCCCGCCGACCCACAGCGTCGCGGCCAGCGTGTGCAGCAGCAGGCTGTCGGTGGCGACGTCGTGGGCGCCGCCGCTGGCGGAGTGCCCGGTGACCGCGACCGGCACCGGCCCGAGCAGCGCCAGCCCCAGCAGGCCGACCGACCAGCCCCAGCTCAGCACGGTGCGGGCACCGGCCATCACGACGAGCGCGATCAGCGCCGACAGCGACCACGCCGTGGCCACCTGCAGGCGCGGGACCAGGTCCACCAGCAGACCGGCGTCGAGCACGTCGCCAACGGGCCTGCCGAGCGTGTCGGCCACGGTGAGCGGCACCATCAGCGCCGCCGCCGCGGCCCAGCCCGCCGCCGCCCAGGACGCCGTCCGCACCCCGCGGTAGCCGGCGACGTCGAGGTAGCCCGAGCGCTGCGGCGGCACCAGGAACGCCGCCAGCAGCACCGCGCCCACCGTCACCGCCATGGCGATCTCGGCGACGGCGCGCACCGCGGGCAGCCCGACCGCGGTGAGCGTGCCCGGATCGGGGAGCCCGAGCGCGGACGCGGGACGCGCCCCCGACAGCGCCGTGAGCCCGCCCGCGACGAGCGCGGCGACCGCCGTACCGAGCAGGACCAGGCCGAGGGCACCGGCCGCGGGGCGGGCGGGCCGCGCGGTGCCGGACTCGACGATCGGCTGTGCCATGGGTCAAGGCTATGCCCGCCCGGCCCCCGCGGGTCGCGGGCCGCGTGCTGCCAGACTGACCCGATGACCTGCCCGAACGCGCACGACCGCGCGGTGCCGGTGTGAGCATCGCGACGCCGCCGACCGGTCCCGGTCCGCTGCTGGCGCTGGCCACCGACCGCGCGGGCCGCCGGGCCGTGCCGTGGCTGGCGGCCCCGCTGCGCACGGCCGAGCGGGTGGTGGAGATCAGCCCCGGCGGCGACGTGCTCGCCGGGGAGTTCGCGCCCGGGCGGTGGACGGGCCTCGCCGTCGACGGATCCGGGAGCGGCGGCCCCGGCCCGGTCCGGGTGCGGGCCGACGCCGGCGAGCTGCCGCTGCGCTCCCGCTCGGTGGACGGGCTCGCCCTGCTGCTGGTCCTGCCCACCCTGCCGGACGTCGACGCGGTGTTCGCCGAGCTGCGCCGGGTGCTGCGCCCCGGGGGGATGCTCGTCGTCGGGGTGCCGTCGGTGGCCGGTGGGTCCTGGGCCGAGCGGTCGACGGCGCGGCTGCTGCGTCCCGTGCACCGGGCCTGGCCGCACCGCTCCGCGCTCGACAGCGCGGGCTGGCTGCTGGCCGCCGCCGACTTCGCGGTGATGGGCGACGACCGGGTCGGCTTCACCCTGCCGATCCCGGACGCGGATGCCGCGCTGGCGCTGGCCGAGCGGCTGGCGCCCGCGCGGCTCTGGCCCCCAGCCCTGCCCGAGGACGTGCGCGCCGGGGCGGCCGCCGGGCTGGTCGGCCGGGCAGGCCCGGAGCAGGTGCTGCCGGTTCCGATGCGGCGCCTGGTCGCCCGGCGTTAGCGGCCGCGGTCAGCCGATCAGCTCCTCCAGCGGGCGGGGGCGCCCGAGGTCGAAGCCCTGCCCGTCGTGCACGCCGAGCTCACGCAGCCGCTCGACCAGCTCCGGGCGGTCGACGTGCTCGGCGACGCCCAGGACCATCCGGGCCGGCGCCTCGAAGCGCGAGAGCCGCCACTCTGCGACGGCACCCCGATCCGGCGCTCCAGGACGAACAGCTCGGTGCGGTCGGTGATCTCGTGGAGGAGCACCGCGGCGCCGGTCGGCTCCGGCACGGTGCAGGTGACCCTGCCACCAGCGGGTCGTCCCGTCGGGCGCGGGCCAGCGGACGGTGGTGTCGCGGGCGCCGGGCCGGATGCCGGCGCGCAGGTCGGCGAGGGGACGGGACCGGTCCCACGAGCCGCCGTGGGACTCGACCATCTCGCGGGCCGCCGGGTTGGGCCGGGCGGCCTCGCCGTCGCGGACCACGACGAGGCCGGTCGAGGCCCGCTCGGCGATCTCCACGGCGTCAGCCGGATCGACCACGCACCTCCGCCTCGTCCCCGTGGATCATGTCGCGGGAGTCAGCCCCGGGCGGCGACGGCCCCCACCACGAACGGGGGGTTGTCCTGGGGCTCGTCCTCGACGAGGTCGGCGACGATGCAGGTGATGTTGTCCGGCCCGCCGCCCTCGTTCGCCAGCTCGATCAGCCGCTCGACGGCCTCGTCGCGGTCGGTCACCGAGACCAGCACCTCGCGCAGGGCTTCGTCGTCGAGGACGGCGGTGACCCCGTCGGAGCAGATGAGGTAGCGGTCGCCGACGCGCCCGTCCACGGCGAACAGGTCGGGCTCGACGGGGGTGGCCTCCTGCAGGGTGCGCACCAGCCAGGAGCGGCGCGGGTGACCGGCCGCCTCCTCCGGGGTGATGCGACCCTCGTCGAGCAGCGCCTGGACCAGGGTGTGGTCGCGGGTGAGCCGGAACAGCTCACCCTCGCGCAGCAGGTAGGCGCGGGAGTCGCCGACGTGGGCGACGCCGATGCGCCCGCCGTCGACCAGGAAGGCGACGACCGTGGTGCCGGTGCCCCGCAGCTCCGGGTCCGCCTTGGCCAGCTCGGTGAGCCGATCGGCCGCCTCGACCACGGCCTCGCCCAGCGCGGCGGCCAGGTCGACCTCGCCGAGGTCGTCGGGGAGCCGCTGGTCGAGGTCGAGCAGGACCTCGATGGCGACGGCGCTGGCGACCTCACCGTGCGGGTGACCGCCCATCCCGTCGGCGACCGCCAGGAGCCGCGTGGTGGTGCCCGCGGAGTCCTGGTTCATCGGCCTGCGGCGCCCGACGTCGGACCCGGCCGCGGAACGCAGAGTCGGTGACATGACGACACCTTGTCAGACGCCTGGAGCGGGCGGTGATGACCTCGCCGTGCTCGCCGGTGTCGTCACGAGAACGACGGGGGCCGCGACTGTGCGTCAGCACCCGTGGTATAGGGGTGGTTGAGCAGGACGGCGCCGCGGATCGCCGCGACCGACCCGCGGCCGGCCGTGCCGAGCAGCTCGTCGCCGGCGATCGCGGCCGCCCGCGCCCGGATCCGGCGCACCGGCCCGTCGACGACGCGGTGCTCGGCCCGCACCGAGTGCAGCAGCGAGACCAGGCAGGTCAGGCGCACGTCGGGGGGCTGGTCGTGCAGCAGCACCCGTTCGACGCCCGCACGCAGGCGCTCGCGCTCGCGCTCGCCCACTACGTCCCACACGGTGGCGGGGAGAACGCCCCACCGGCGCGCGCGGCGGGGCACCAGCAACCCGCGCTGCTCGAGCCGCTCGAACACCGGACCTCTGATCCGCCCGGCCAACTGGTCGACCGCGCGCCGGGCCCGCAGCGGCGCGCGCCCGAGCTCGACCAGCGCGACGTCGACGACGGGCTCGCCGGTGGGGCTCGGGTTGACGACCGAGAGCCGCAGGCGCCTGCCCCCACCCTCGACGGCCAACCGCTCCCGCAGGGCCAGGTCGAGCAGGAGCGCGCCGGCCAGGCCACGGTCGAGGGTCGGGGAGCCGACCGCGGGACGGCCCGAAGCCGGGTCGACGAGCAGCAGCACGAGGTCCTCGGCCAGGGTCGTCACGGCGCTCTCCCTCGTCCGGACGGCCGTGGGCACCACCGCCTGCGACCCGCGACCAGCGTCCTGCACGTCCTGCGTCCGGTCCATCGGCCATTCGGCCAGATCCGAGCGCCGCACGGAGGGTCGGTGCATCACCTGTGCAGATGGGTGTACAGGCGGGCCGGGGGCGCCCGCTACGCTCGGTACCAGCCGGTCCGCGAGGGCCGCGCGGGCCTCCGTAGCTCAGCTGGATAGAGCAAGAGCCTTCTAATCTCTAGGTCGCAGGTTCGAGTCCTGCCGGGGGCGCAGATCCGCAGGTCAGAGCGTCAAGCCGAGTACCGGGCAAGATCCGCTCATCGTTTACCCACCGGATACCGGGCCGAAGGCGTCGAGGGCAACGCCGGCGTTGGCTCCGGTGCCTTTGCGTGACATGTAGACGTCCTGGGTCATGCTCACCCGCTCGTGACCGAGGTAGTCGGCGATCTCCCGGGCGCTCAGACCGGCAGCGTCCAGCCGAGTGGCCACCAGGTGGCGGAAGACGTGCGGGTGCAACCCTTGCCACGGCGTGCCGGCGACGACCTCGCGGAGCTGCTTGCGGGTGTTGTCCGGGTCGCGCAGGGTCCCTCGCGTCGAGGGGAAGACCCACGGGCCGTGAGAGTCCGCGTGGCGCCGGCTCAGGAGCGCGATCACCCACGGTGGCGGGGCGATGGTCCGCATGCCGGCGTCGGACTTGGTGTGCGGCTGCACGATCAGCCCCTCCCCCGGCACCCGCACCACCGTCCCCTCGATCGCGATCACGCCGGCCGCGTCGTCGACCCGTGGCCAGTCCAGCGCCAGCAGCTCCCCGATCCGGCAGCCCAGCCCCGACAGCACCTCGACCAGGTCACGCAGATCGTGCCGGCCCGCCGTCGGCGACGCAGCCAGGTGCGCGCGGAGCCCGGCCCAGCTCTGCTCGGTGAGCACCAGGGCGCGCGCCTTGCGCCTGGTACGGGTCGGGGTCAGCTCCCGGACCGGGTTCGCGTCCAGTGCGTCATGCCGGACGGCCAGCCCGAGGACACCGGACAGGATGACCTTGGCGTGCTTGGCGGTGCCCGCGCCCGAACGCTCCCGCAGCTCCCTGATCACCGCATCGACCCGCGACACCCGCATGTCGCGCATACGCAGCGCCCCGACCGCCGGGTCGACGTGGCGCGCCCACACGTCACCGATAGGTGACCTTGGTGCGGATGGCCCGGTCGGACTCGTCCAGCTCCCGCAGCCACGCCGCCGCAACAGCCCGGACCATCGCGTCCGGAGTGATCTCACCGCCCGGCGCGACCCACTGCCGATCACGCAGCGCAGCCCGCAGGCCGTTGACCGCAGCCGAGCGGGACGAGCCGACGCGCTCGACAAGCCGGGTCACCCCGTCGACATCGCGGAACCGCGCCCGAGCTCGCCACCGTGGACGCCGGCCCCCGACGTGGACGACTCCGATCTCGCCGTAGGTGCCGATCGGCAGCGGCGGGCGCCCCATCAGGACGCCGCGTGCTCGTCGAGGTCGGCGAACCACTGCCGGACCACGTCCTCCTCGTACCGCAGGTAGCGGCCCACCCGCTTGCCCTTGGGCCCGTAGCCCCGGCACCGCCAGTCGTAGAGCGTGCCGACCGGGACGCCGAGGTACTCGGCGACGTCGTGGACCGTCCACAACCTGTCGTTGACCTTCATGCCGCCCTCTCCCCTCGGGTGATCGTGCTGCGTCGCTGCTGTCGGTTGCGTTCGGCGATGGCCAGCGCCAGCTCGCGCTCGCCGTAGTCGCGGTGCCCGATCCGGATCACCGCCCAGTCGTTGACCACGGTGATCGTGTCCAGATCGACCGGGATCGCGTTCGGGTCGTCAGTGGCGGCGTCCAGGACGGCCAGGTCCGCGCGCAGCCGCCAGGTCCGCCGCTCCTGCCGCAGGGCGGTGAAGGTCGTGGAGTACCGCTGCGACTTGGTCAGGAAGTGGCCCCGGAACCCGAGCATGTGCGCCCACGCGCGCAAGTTCAGGCCCTCGTAGGCCGGCAGGGCGCCGAGGGCCCACACGGTTTCGATCATGCGCCGGTGGTGGCCGCTGATGTTCAGGTAGGCGATGTGCTCGCCGTCGCGGATCGGACGGTCGGTGCCCTCGGTCGCGCCGGTGCCCTTGGTCGCGTACTTTCTTTACTGGTTCAAGGCGGCGCCCTGCGGGCGCCGCGCGGCGCTGTGTCCGATGCAGCCGCAAGTGCTCGCGCGGGGCGTGCGGCCTCCGGCCGGTCCCCGCGCGGCACGCGGCTGCTTATTAGCCGCAACGACCCGACTTAGGCAATCAGCCCATTCTCGGACGCCCATACCTCGAACTGTCCGATCGCGAATGGCAACCGGTACTTGCCCCGGATGAGATCATCTGCAAGCGCAGAAACCAATTGCGCAGTGAGAAGATCCTGCCGGATCGCCTCGCATAGAAGAGCCAGAGTTGGTCTATACCTGACGCCGTGCGCACCAGCCAGATTACGTGCAACGCCGTCGTCGACGATGGCAACGCCGTTCATTGTTGTTGCTAGTGCGAGTACGCCAGCTTCTCCTCGGTTGCGATCGCCGCTCACCAGCAGCGCAGCATACTTTGCGTAGGTAGCAACTTCAAGCGGATCAACGAGCTCTCGATGTTCGATCCACGGGGCATCTAGAACTGCCTGAATCCGCCCATCCATAGCTGCGCCGCGCCGAAGCTCTTCTACGACAACGTCTGGCACGAGCGCTCGCCGATCTCCAACGACTGCCTTGAGTACCCCCAGCCAGTTCTCGCGCGCGAAATGGCTAAGCGGGCCAGTGTCAAAGATCAAGCATTCATTGGCACTTACCTCGGCCGCTTCAGGCCCTGCCCCTACGACACGAACTGCCATATCGCATTCTCAGGAAGAGGGGCAAGCGCCGGTAGATCGTCCTCACTCCAAGTATCAAGCAGCAAGTCAATCGCTCGCGCGCTTGAGATCATCTCAGCGCGGAACAGACGAAGGACCGCCTCGTCATATGGACGTGGCGTGGACGGTGCAGCTAGCTCGTCATGCGTGACTAGATTCAGATCAACGATGTCGGCACGAGTAGTGCGAACCTGCCGAACGCGATCAGCCTGAGTCCGATCAATATGCCCGAGCTCAACTAGACGCCGGGCAAGTGTGCTCATATCTACTCGGTACCGGCTTGCGAGCTTTACAGCACGCGTCCTCAGATCCTCATTTCGCTCCTGGAACTGCCGCCACGCCTGATCCATGCCACCGCGAGGCAAGAGCAGGGCGCGGGCAAATCGATCAATCCGAGACTCCCAGGCGCTTGAGTCATCGTACTCAGCTACACGCCAATCAACACTATACTCATCGGCGAACAGGCAGTGACCTAGCTCGTGGGCAAACGCCAGGCGACGGCGACCAATTTGAATGTTTCCATTTATCAGTGCGACCGCACCTCGCTCGAGCAAGATGGATGCGGCGTCTGCGGTTTCAGCTCCAATGTCCACGGAGAACACTAGCAGGCCGAGCCTGCTCACCGTCTCGGCTGCATTGTACAATGGCTCTGTTCTATCCAGACCTAGAGCCGTTCGCGCCTTTGATGCAGCAGCCTCCGCCTCAGCAGGGTTGGCCGGTCGATCTATTTGAGGAAGAGCAGGAAGCGACCATGCAGAATCGTTCTCTTGTATGAATTCCACATTGCGTGCGAGCCTCTCAATGAGACGGTCGATTGAAACGCTCGCAGCACCGGGATCTTGAAGGTTTCGATGCGACACAATTGCCGGCGGCGTCTCGTATAAGAACCATTCAATGCGCTCACCTAGTGCATCGGCAATCTGCGACAGCTCTAGCGCCGAAACCCGGCGGCTGCCATTTTCGATCTTGGCTAGCGCAGAACGATCTAGAGAGATTTCTGAGGCAAGCTGAGCCTGCGTCATGCCCGCTCGGCCACGGGCATCTGCTATGCGGGCACCGATGGCACCAGCGTCGAGGACACGCACTGTGCGATAATAGAACACCGGCCCCTGGCTACGCCAGCACACCATCGATAAGTCAGCGCATGCCCTCGCCGGGCGGGCAGGTCTCCGGGATGGCCGGGCGACGAGGTTAGTTGCCGTTGGCGGGGTGAGCGGCACCGTGCGGCATCCCGTCGACCTCCCGGAGGGCTACCACGCGAGAACCCGGGGCGCAAAGCTGATCGAGGTAGGGTCTCGTGCCGTCGAGGGCTGCACCCCGGAACCTCGCGCGGTCGGGCTGCGCCAGGTCGACGGGATGCCGCACACCACTCGCGTCGTGGGGACGTTCCAGGGTCGAGTTGAGATCATCGCCCACGCTTACCCACCGGAAACAGCACGGACCGACACCAGACGGCGCCCGATACCCGGAAGTGTCGTCCCAGCTCAGGAGCACTGTCCGGCACCGCGAGGCACCACCCCGAGGTCACGACTCGGACTCTCTAGGTCGCAGGTTCGAGTCCTGCCGGGGGCGCCCACCACCAGCGGAACGTCGACATCGGCCGGCAGGCCGCCGTGATCGTTCCCGGCGCGCTCTCGGGGAGTCGTCGACCAGTCACAATCAGTGACATTCCCTCGATGACCAACGTGGACTCCAAACCGCCGCTGAGCCGCACGTCGTGGGGCCAACCGCCCCAGCGTTGCGCGGCGAGTAGGTGAGTCCGCAGCGGCGGGCCGATGAGTTCCGCCGCCCGGGGCGGTCCCAACTCCCACGTCCCGAACGCTGGAGGAGGAGATGCCCGTGACCGCGTCGTCCCTGCCGACCCACGCGCTCCCGCCGGTGGTCCCGGCGCGGGAGTGGGCCGCCGCTCACGCCGCCCTGCTCGTCGAGGAGAAGCGGCTCACCCGCGCCCGCGACGCGCTCGCCGCCAAGCGGAGGCGGATGCCGATGACCCCGGTGATGGCCGACTACCGGTTCGCCGGACCGGACGGCGAGGTCGGACTGCTCGACCTGTTCGCCGGCCGGCGCCAGCTCGTGGTCTACCGCTTCTTCTTCCAGCCCGATGTCGACGGCTGGCCGGACAGGGGCTGCGGCGGCTGCTCGTTCCTCACCGACCACGTGCCCCACCTGGCCCACGTCAACGCCCGCGACACGACGTTCGCGCTGGTCTCCCCCGACGACCAGGACAGGATCGCCGGGCTGAAGGAGCGGATGGGCTGGGAGGTGCCCTGGTACACCCTGCTCGACAGGGGGCCCGGCGCCGACTTCAGCGCCGACTTCGACGTCGCGGAGATGTTCGGGCTCAACGTGTTCATCCACGACGACGACGGCCGGGTGTACCGGACGTACTTCGTCAACGGCCGCGGGGTGGAGGCCTTCACCCCGACCTGGTCGATCCTCGACATCACGCCGCTGGGTCGGCAGGAGGAGTGGGAGGACACCCCTGACGGGCGCCCGCGGAGCGCGATGTACTGGTGGGGCCGCCACGACGAGTACTCCTGACCGTCCGCGGGCACCGGCGAATCACGTGGACGACGCCGCGGGCCGGCCATAGCGTCCGGCCCATGTCGGCACGGCGCACGATCCTGAGCGGGTCCACCTTCGAGGAGCAGATCGGCTACGCCAGGGCGGTGGTGGACGGCGACCGGGTGCACGTGTCCGGCACGACCGGCTTCGACTACCGCACGATGACCATCGCCGAGGGCGTCGTGGAGCAGGCCGAGCAGTGCCTGCGCAACATCGACGAGGCGCTGCGCGAGGCCGGCTGCTCCTTCGCCGACGTCGTGCGCGTGCGCTACCTGCTGCCCGACCGGGCCGACTTCGAGCCGTGCTGGCCGCTGCTGCGCGAGCGATTCGGCGCGGCCCGCCCGGCGGCGACGATGATGGTCTGCGGCCTGGCGGATCCGCGGATGCGCATCGAGATCGAGGTCGACGCGCGCCGGGGCTCCGCCGGCTGACCGGACGCGCCGCCGGGGCCGGGCGGGGGAGAAGATCGGCGGCATGTGGTTCGTGGCGCTGGTCGTCGGGGTGATCGTGCTGGCGCACCTCTACGTCTACCGGCGGGCCGTGCACGACGTCTTCGCCACCACCCGCGGCCGGCGCGCCGGTGGCGTCGTGCTGCTCGTGCTCGGGGCGGTCGTGCTGGCCACGTTCCTGACCCGGCGCTCGCTCGCCGTCGAGCAGGCCCGCGCACTCAACTACGTCGGCTACCTGTGGCTCGCGGTCGTGCTCTACACGGCGCTGCTGCTGCTGGTCGGGGAGCTGGTGCGGCTGGCGGTGCGCGCCGTGGGCGGGCCGCTCTCGCCCGGGCGCCGGCGCTTCCTGTCGCGCGCGATCACCGGCGGCGCCGTCGTGGCGGCGGTCGGGACCGTCGCCTACGGCAGCGTGGAGGCGCGCCGCCCGCGGGTGGAGCGCCGGGAGGTCGTGCTCGACCGGCTCGACCCGGCCTTCGACGGCTTCACCGTGGCCGCGGTCTCCGACATCCACCTCGGTCCGCTGGTCGACGGTGCCGACCTGGCCGTGATCGTCGCCATGATCAACGCTGAGGGTCCCGACGTCGTGGCGCTGGTCGGCGATCTGGTCGATGGCACGGTCGAGGAACTGGGCGTTCCGCGTCCCCGTTCCGCGACCTGGTCGCCCCGACGTACGCGGTGACCGGCAACCACGAGTACTTCTCCGGTGCCGCCGAGTGGGTGGAGTTCCTGCCTACGCTGGGGCTGCGGGTGCTGCGCAACGAGCGGGTCGAGATCCGCCGCGGCGGCGCCGTGCTCGACATCGCCGGCTGCGACGACCGCACCGCAGCGCGGTCGGGCGTGCCCGGGCACGGGTTCGACCTGGACGTGGCGCTGGCCGGGCGCGACCCGTCCCGCCCCGTCGTGCTGCTGGTGCACCAGCCGGTGATGGTGGAGCACGCCGTGCGCGCCGGGGTGGACCTGCAGATCTCCGGGCACACGCACGGCGGGCAGCTGTGGCCGATCACCCAGGTCGCGCTGGTCGACCAGCCGGTGCTGTCCGGGCTGACCCGGTTCGGGCCGACCTGGCTCTACGTCACCCGCGGCGTCGGGTTCTGGGGGCCGCCGACGCGGGTCGGCTCGCCGCCGGAGGTCACGTTGCTGACCCTGCGGGCGGGCTGATCACCCGTCCCGTTCGAGGCTCTCGGCGAGCCGTCCGAGCAGTTCCTGCAGGTGCTCCCGCTCCTGCTCGGTGAGCGCGCCGACCAGCCGACGCTCGTTGGCCAGGTGCACGCCGATCAGCCGGTCGGTCGTCTCCAGGCCGAGCGGGGTCAGCCGGACCGTCTTGCCGCGCCCGTCGCCGTCAGCGCTCTCGCGCTCGACCAGGCCCGTGGCCTGCAGCCGGTCGAGCCGCTTGGTGATGGCGCCGGTGGTGACCAGCAGCGAGCGGCTCAGGTCGGTGGGACGGGCCTGGAAGGGCTCCCCCGCGCGGCGCAGCGCGGCCAGCACGTCGAAGTCGCCGTTGGCCAGGTCGGCGGCGGCGAAGGGCGGGCGCAGCCTGCCGTCGACGAGGTGGGCCAGCCGCTGCAGCCGCCCGATGATCAGCATGGGGCTCGCGTCCAGGTCGGGGCGCTCGCGCGCCCACTGCTCGACGATCCCGGCGACGACGTCCTCGGCCACCGTTGCACTATACCTTCCACGGAAGTAAAGTAGCTTCCATGGAAGCTACTGCCGCACACGCGGAAGCCCGGAGCACCCGGACGCTGATGGTCGCCCACGCCGCCAACGCGCTGGGCGATGGAAGCTTCCATATCACCTCCACGCTGTTCTTCGCCCAGGTCGTGGGCCTGTCCGCGGCCCAGACCGGGCTGTGCCTGACACTGGCCTGGACCGCCGGGTTCCTGCTGACCACCCCGCTCGGCCTGCTCGCCGACCGGATCGGCCTGCGCCGCAGCGCCGTGCTGTGGTCGCTGGTCATCGCGGCCGTGCTGGCCGCCGTGGCCGCGTCCGGCCTGCGCGACCCCGTCCCGTTCACCGCGGTGATCGCGCT
Source organism: Pseudonocardia lacus (assembly GCF_018531445.1). Taxonomy (GTDB): domain Bacteria; phylum Actinomycetota; class Actinomycetes; order Mycobacteriales; family Pseudonocardiaceae; genus Pseudonocardia; species Pseudonocardia lacus. Next base: position 5,009 of record NZ_JAHDTH010000170.1, on the reverse strand, counting down.
GTACGCGGTCGCGCAGAGCGCGCTGGCCGGCACCCGCCAGGCGCTGGTCGCCACCAGCGTCGCGGCCGAGCGCCGGGTCGCCGTGCGCGCCCGGCTGCACGTCGCGGTCAACACGGGCCTCGGCGTCGGCGCGGGCCTCGGCGGGCTCGCACTGCTGGTCGGGACGCCGGAGGCGTTCCGCGCGGTCTTCGTGTTCGACGCGCTGACCTTCCTGGTCGCCGCGGTCGTGATCGCGCGCCTGCCCCGCCCCGCGGCGCCTTCCGCGGCCACCGCCGGGCCCCGGACGCTGCGGCTGGACGTCCTGCGCGACCGCCGCTACGTCCTCGCCGCCGCGCTGACCGCCGTGCTGTACCTGTACATGCCGATGCTGACCGTGGCGCTGCCGCTGTTCATCGCCCAGCGCACGGCCGCGCCGGGCTGGTCGATCGCGCTGCTGTTCGTCCTCAACACCATCGGGGTGCTGCTCGTGCAGGTCCGGGCGGCGCGCACCGTGCGCTCGATGGCCACCGCGGCGACGGCGCTGCGCCGGGCCGGGCTGGCGCTGCTGGCGGCGTGCGCCGTGATGGCCGCGGCGGCGCTCACCGACTCGCCGGTGGTCGCGCTGTCCGTGCTGGTCGTCGCCGCGGTGCTGCAGGTGCTCGGCGAGGTCGTGCTGTCCGCGGCCTCGTGGCACGTCGGGTTCGCCCTCGCCGACCCGGAGCGGCCGGGGCAGTGGCAGGGCCTGTGGTCCAGCGGCCAGCCGCTGGCCAGGGCCGTCGGCCCGGTCGTGCTGACCGCGCTGCTGCTGGGCTGGTCGGGTCCGGGCTGGCTCGTGCTGGGCGCGGTGTTCGCCGGCGTCGGCCTGCTGCTGGCCCTCGTGGTCACCCGCGCCGAGCCGGTCGAGGCCGCTCCGGTCGCTCTCGCGGCGTGAGGGAGGGGTTGTCGGGCAGGGGTGCGTACAGCGCGGCCGTGGCCAGCTCGACCAGCGGCCGCCGCATCCCGCAGCGCCCTGCCACGCCCGGCACCTGCGCCACGTTCTCGACCACGGCCATCGCCGAGGCCACCAGCACCCGCGCGGCTGGTGCCGACAGTTCCGGGCGCGCCTGCCGCAGCCGCTCGCGCCACTCGGCCACCCGGTCCTCCCGGTTGCGCAGCAGTTGCTCGGCCAGCTCCGGGGGCAGGTGCAGCACCTCGGTGTGCCCGACCGCGACCAGGTCGGGGTCCTCCAGCGCCAGCCGCACGAGGCCCTCGACCAGCCCGGAGAGTGCTTCGCGCGGGGCCGCGGCGCGCAGCGCGCGGCTGGTCTCCAGAGTCGAGCGCTCGTCGTGTCGGCGGCAGAGCGTGACCAGGATGTCCAGCTTGGTCGGGAAGTAGCGGTACAGCGCCGGTCCGGCGATCCCCGCCTCGCGGCCGATCTCGCCGATCCCGACCTCCGGGTAGCCGCCGCGGTGGAAGGCCGCGGCCGCCACGGCCAGCAGCTGCTCGCGGCGCGAGGCCATGGCCGGTGGACCCGCCGGCCGCGCCGCTGCCGGCACAGTGATCGGCACAGTGATCGGCACCGTGATCGGCACCGTGATCGGCACCGTGATCGGCACCGCCAGCAGGGCGCGGGCCACGGCGTCCAGCACCGGGACCAGCTCCGCTCGCGGCGCCGTCACGCCCTGCTCCGCCGGCCCGGCGAGCGCCGTGACCAGCGCCCACGCCCGCAGCTCCGCGGCGGGACCGGCGCCGTCGCCGTCCCGCTCGCTGCCGATCTGCTCGGCCGCGCGCGCGACCAGGTCGAACAACCGCCCGAGTACCTGCTCCCGGTCCTGCGGGACCAGGTAGCGCGCCTCGCGCCGGTGCAGCACGGCGTAGCCGTGGGTGCGGGTCGCCGCGCCGATGAGCCCGGCCAGCAGGCCGTCGGTGCCGGCCGGGCCGGGCCACCGACCGGCCGCGGCCTCGAACGCCGCCCGGTAGGCGCCCTGGCCCGCCCGCACCACGTGCGCCAGCAGCGCCTGCTTGTGGGGGTAGTGCCGGTAGAGGGCGCGCACCGTGATGCCGTCGGCCGCCGCGATGTCCTCCATGCGCACGGCGTGGTAGCCGCGCTCGGTGAACAGGCGCGCGGCGTGCGCCGCGATCCGCTGCTTGCGGTCCTTCGGGCGCTCGCGCGAGCCACCGGGGGTGGCGCCGGCCGCGGTCGCGACCTCCGGCCGTCCTGCCACGGTTCCGCCTCCCCACCGCGCCGACGGGGCCCCGCCGGTGCCGGCCCCCCTCGACCGGCACCGGCCATACTCCCAGCCGCACCGGGAATCGCGGCGGACCCCTCCTCCCGCCCCGGTGCGCGGGAACGTCCTACGGGGCGGAGGCGACCCGCTCGAAGTGGCCGCCCGCCGGGGCCTCGGCCAGGATCTCGACCATGCTCGCCCGGTAGTGCTGGAACAGGTCGGTCGCGTGGAACGCGTGGTGCGCCTCGATCGTCTCCCACTCGACGACCAGCACGAGCTCGCCCGGCGCCTCCAGCCCCCGCAGCACCTCGACGCCGCGGCAGCCGTCGCCGGCGGCGATGATCCGCGCCCCGTCGGCCAGGTTGGCGGCCAGCTCCGCCTCGGCGCCGGCGTTGGCCCGCAGCCGGGTCAGCTCCACAACACCCACCGCTCCCCCTCCCGTCGCCGGCCCTGGCCCCCCGACGGGTCCGGACAGGTGCCGCAGCGTGCCGAGGCCGCACCGGGATGTCAACGGCCGTTCGCCCCGGTTCCGCAGAGGTGCCGCGCAGGTGCCGCGTGCGTGCCGCGCAGGTGCCGCATCGATGCCGCGAACCGGGGCGCGCCGCCGCCGGGTCCGACACCCGATGTCAGTCGTCGATCACGCCGCGGCGCCGTCGCCGAACGCCCCGGCCACCACCGCCCGCACCCGGTGGAACGCGACGAACCGCGTGGGGTCGAGGCGGTTCTTGGTGACCGCGACGCTCACCCCGGTCGCGGTGTCGGCGTAGGCGGCGCTGCCCCCGACCCCGGCCGCGCCGAACAGCGTGTGCGCGCTCGGCACGTGCCCCACGGCGCCCACCGAGTAGCCCAGGCCGTAGGCCGCCCGGCCGCCCACCGTGCGGTCGGGCCCCGTGGTGGCCGGCGTCGCGACCTCGCGTGCGCGCGCCGGCGGGAGCAGACGCACGCCGTCGACCTCGTCGAGCAGCGCGGCGTACATGCGGGCCACCGCCCGCGCCGACATCGTGCCGATGCCGGGGATGTCGTGGCGCAGCACGTCGACGCGGTTGGCGACGGCCGCGCCGGGCAGCAGCGACGACCCGCCCGACGTCCCGGCGAGCAGCGCGGTGAACAGCGCCGTGCTCTCCGGGTCGTCGACGAACCGGGCCAGCCGGTCGATCGCCCCCGCCGGCACCCCGAGGAACAGCTCGTCGGCCACCCCCAGCGGCTCGGCCACCACCTCGGCCAGCACCCGCGAGATCGGCGAGTCGGTGGCCCGCCGGACGAGCTCGCCGAGCACGAACCCGAACGTCAGCGCGTGGTAGCCGCTCGCCTCCCCCGGCACCCAGGACGGCGCGGTGGCCGCCACCGCGGCGCAGGTGGCCGACCAGTCGCACAGGTCGTCCCAGGTGGTGTCGGGCGGCAGGTCGGGCACGCCGGCGGAGTGGGTGAGCACGTGGCGCAGCGTCGTGCCGCCCTTCCCGTGGGCGCCGTACTCCGGCCACAGCTCGACGACCGGCGCGTCGAGGTCGAGCACCCCGCGCTCGACCAGCACGTTCACCACCGTGGCCGTGAGTCCCTTGCCGGTCGACGCGGCGAAGAACGGGGTGTCGGAGGCGACCGGGCGTCCGGTGGCCGGGTCGGCCGTGCCCGCGACCGCGTCGACCAGCAGCTCGCCGCGCCGGTAGACCGCGGCCTGCAGGCCCAGCTCGGCCCCGGACCCGACCAGCTCGTCGAGGACCCGCTGGACCCGCCGCTCGATGTCGCGCACGGCGCGGACGGTACGGCGGCGCCGTAGCCGGCGCCCCGGGGTTACGCCGGCGTGGCCTCGCTGGGCTGCGGCATCGGGGCGTCGCGGTAGAGGCGCTCGGCGTAGCTCGGGCCGTAGTAGCGCTCCAGGTCCTCGCGGGTCACGTCGGGGCGCTCCAGCACGCTCGCGATCTCCGCGCGGCTGGGCAGCCCTTCGACGTCCCAGCTCTCCGGGCGCCACAGCATGGAGCGCATGAACGCCTTGGCGCAGTGGAAGAAGACCTCCTCGACGTCGACCTCCAGGGCGAGGACCGGGCGGTGGCCCTTCACCCGCATCGCGTCGAAGTAGGGGGCGTCGCGCACCAGCCGGGCCCGGCCGTTGACCCGCAGCGTGTCGTCCCGGCCGGGGATCAGGAAGATGAGCCCGACGTGCGGGTTGGACAGCACGTTGCGGTAGCCGTCGACGCGCTTGTTGCCCGGGCGCTCCGGCACCGCGATGGTGCGCTCGTCGAGCACGTGGGCGATCCCGGGCGGGTCGCCCTTCGGCGAGGCGTCGCAGCGGCCCTCGGCGTCGCTGGTGGCCAGGATCAGGAACGGCGAGCGCGCGATCCACTGCACGTCGATCTCGCTGAGCGTCGGGCGCTCCTTCTGCGCCACCCTCGGCAGCGGCAGGCCGACGAGCGCCTCCAGGTCGGCCACGGTGGCGATGACGTCCTCGGGCCGGGCGGTAGCGGGGGCGGGGGCGGCGGGCGGGGTGCTGTCCACGTGCTCCCACGCTACTGGCCGGCGGCGGCGCGCGGCAGGTCCGCGCGGAACCGAGCGCGGGCCGACCGGGACGCCGGCTGGGCTATCCTGCGGCCACGATCGGGGGACGCGGACGGGTCACCGCCCTCCCCGGTCCACGCCGGTGTCATGGGGGGACGTGAAGCCGGATGATCGACGACCGTCGCAGTGCCGCGTGGCTGGACGCCGAGCTGGCCCGCCGCGAGGACGCGGAGACCAGGATGGCCGCGTCCCTGCTCGACCTGGAGCGCCACCCCGGGCTCGCGCTGCTCTCCGGCGGGACGCTCACGGGCACCACCGGGCGGCGGTGGACGA
>NZ_JAHDTH010000016.1 GCF_018531445.1 Pseudonocardia lacus | reverse complement strand
GGCCTGCTCCGGCTCGCGGCGCGGCGCGGCGCGGCGCGCCGCATCGCCGGCCAGGCTCGCAGCATCCGCGGTGTGCTCGCAGCGCCGGATGTGTGCTCGCAGCCCGCCGGCGCGCTGCGACATCCACGCCTGCGCTGCGACTCCCCCGCCAGCGCTGCGAGACCGCGCCAGCGCTGCGAGACCAGGCCAGCGCTGCGAGACCAGGCGAGCCCTGCGAGGACGCCTCCTTCGTCGCGCCTGGCCGAGCGAGCCCGGATCTCGTCCAACTCCACCGCGCGAGAGCGGCTCTCGTCCAACCCAGGGAACGCCGGCGTGGACCACTACTGGCGACGCCAGGGGCCGGTGATCGCGAACATGGTCCCGGGGGTCTGCACGTTCGCGAACAGCACCTTCTTGTCGTGCGAGTACACCGGGCCGGTGAACTCCGTGGCGTCGACCTCGTTGCGGGCCAGCGGGTAGGTGGCGCCCGTGCCGGAGACCCCGATGAGGTGCTGCACGCCCTCGCCGTCCTCGGCCAGGATCAGCCCGCCCCACGGCGAGACGGTGATGTTGTCGGGTCCGTCGAAGGCGCCGTCGGCGTCCGGGTCCGGGTTGACCCCGAACCGCACCTTCAGCGTCAGCGTCGAGGCCTTCGGGTCGTAGAACCAGACCTGGCCGTCGTGCGGGACCGGGCTGTCCTCGGCGCGGGCGTAGCTGGCGACGACGTAGGCGCCGCCGTCGCCCCACCACAGGCCTTCGAGCTTGCGCCCGCGGGTGACCTGGTCGTCGCCGAACTGCTCGCGCGTCGACGTGGTGGCGGCGTCGCGGTCGGGCACGGTCACCCACTCGACGCGGAACGTGGTGCCGATCTCGGTGCCGCGGGACAGGTCGTCGACGTGCTGGCCGTCGAGGCTGCACCTCATGGCGGCGAGCACGCCGTCGGTCGCGCCGAGGTCGCGGAACCGGCCCTTGCCGCCGCGGAACCCGGCGGGCGCGGCCCACCGGTAGAACAGCCCGTTGGGCCCGGCGGCGTCCTCGGTGAGGTAGAGGTCGTGGGTGTCCGGGTCGACGGCGGCGGCCTCGTGGTCGTAGCGGCCGAACGCCTTGATCGGCGTCGGGTCGAGGTTGGCCCCGCGGTCGAACGGGTCGACCTCGAAGACGTAGCCGTGGTCCTTGGCCGCCCCGTCCTCGCCGGCCCGGGTGCTGTCCTCCTCGCAGGTCAGCCAGGTGTGCCAGGGGGTGATCCCGCCGGCGCAGTTGGTGGACGTGCCGGCGATGCCGACGTGCTCGTTGAGCCGGGCGCCCTCGTGGTCGGTCTCGACGACCGTGCAGCCCCCGCCCATGCCCGGGTCGTAGGTCAGCCCGGCCAGCGCCGGCACCGGGACCTCGCCCTCGGCCAGCGCCTCGGCGAGCGCCCCGATCTCGTGGTTGTTCACCAGCACCGTGCCGCGCTTGCTCGTGAACGCACCGGTGCCGTCGTGGGTGCCCGGCGTGGGCTCCCCGGACTCCAGCACCGTCTTCCCGGCCTCGGTGACGACCCGGTAGGAGAAGCCCTCCGGCAGCGCGAGCCGGCCGGCCGGGTCGGGGAGCAGCGGGCCGTAACCGGGGGTGGCCGGCGCGGCGGCGGCGTTCGGGGCGGTCAGCAGCACCTGCGGCGTGCCGAGCAGCACGACACCGGCCACGGTGCCCTGCAGGAAGCCCCGGCGCGAGAGTCCGTCGGACGAGGAGCGGGTCACGTCATCTCCGTTCAGTGGTGGTGCGGTGACGCTGACCGACCAACTCGACCACCGGGTGAACGGATGCGGGCCCGGCGCCGTCAGGGAGGCGACCACTCCCCGGTGGCCAGGAAGCGCTCGATCGTGGCCGTGTACGGCGCCGGGTCGAGCCCCTTCGCCGCGAGCCAGTCGTCGTCGTAGTAGCTGTGGCGGTAGCGCTCCCCGCCGTCGCAGATCAGGGTGACGACGCTGCCGCGCACGCCCTCCCGCCGCATCCGCGCCACCAGCTGCCAGACGCCCCACAGGTTGGTGCCGGTCGAGCCGCCGGCCCACCGGCCGCCGGCGGTGTGCAGGTGCCGGGCCGCGGCCACGCTGGCCGCGTCCGGCACGGCGATCATCAGATCGACCACCGAGGGCACGAAGCTGGGCTCCATGCGGGGGCGCCCGATCCCCTCGATCCGGGAGGGCATGCCGGTGGCGTAGTCGGCGGCGCCGGTCGTCCAACCGGGCAGGAACGCCGAGTTCTCCGGGTCGACGACGGCCAGTCGGGTGCGGTGTCGGCGGTAGCGCAGGTACCGGCCGATGGTGGCCGACGTGCCGCCGGTGCCGGCCCCGACCACGATCCACTCCGGGACCGGGTGCGGCTCCATCGCCAGCTGCTCGAAGATCGACTCGGCGATGTTGTTGTTGCCCCGCCAGTCGGTCGCGCGCTCGGCGTAGGTGAACTGGTCGAGGTAGTGCCCGCCGCACTCGGCGGCCAGCCGCGCCGCCTCGTCGTACATCTGCACGCCGTGTTCGACGTAGTGGCAGCGCCCGCCGTACCGCTCCACCAGCGCGATCTTCTCCGGGCTGGTGGAGCGGGGCATGACGGTGACGAACGGGACGCCGATCAGCCGCGCGAAGTAGGCCTCCGACACCGCCGTCGACCCGGAGCTCGCCTCGACGACCGTGGTCCCCTCGGTGATCCAGCCGCTGGTCAGCGCGTACAGGAACAGCGAGCGGGCCAGCCGGTGCTTGAGGCTGCCGGTGGGGTGCACCGACTCGTCCTTCAGGTAGACCTGCACGCCCCACTCCTCGGGCAGCGGGTAGGCGTGCAGGTGGGTGTCGGCGGAGCGGGTGGCGTCGGCCTCGACCCGTCGGATCGCCTCGATCACCCAGTCGCGCGTCTTCCCCCCGTCCACGCGTCCACGCTAGCGGTCGCGCCGGGGGCCTCACACCGGCGCGTCGAGCCGGGCGAGCAGCTCCGCCGGCAGCTCCAGGCCCACCCCGGCCAGTGCGCTGTCGAGCTGGTGGAGCTTGCTGCCGCCGAGGATCGGGCGGATGCCGTGGGCGAGCAGCCAGGCCAGCACGACCTGCCCCCTCGGTACGCCGAGGTCGGCGGCGGCCTTGTCCAGCTCGGCCAGCCGGGCGGTGGTGGCGGGGTGGTCGTAGACCTGCGGGAGCTCCTTGTCGGGGTTGTCGTACGCCCCGCTCAGCAGCGGTGTGTACGCCCAGACCTCGATGCCGTGCTCGACGGCGTAGTCGCGCTGCTCGTCGCTCAGCACGCCGAACGGGTGCACGTTGCCGGGCGGCTGCGTCCCCGGCCGGGGCCGCAGGTAGGTCGCGCTGAGCTGGAACGCGTCGATCGGGACCGTGCCGGTGTCGAGCGCGTGCCGGCGGGCCCGCTCGACCCGCCACGCGGGGTGGTTGGAGGCGCCGACGCGACCCACGCTGCCGTCGGCCACCAGCTCCGCCACCGCGTCGACCGTCCGCTCGATCGGCACGGTGCGGTCCTCCTGGTGCAACCAGAGCATGTCGACGTGGTCGACGCCGAGCCTGCGCAAGCTGCCGGCGAAGGCGTCGCGGATCGCCCGCCGCGACAGCCCCGCCCGCTGCGCCGGCCAGCTACCCGGCCACCGCGGCTCGGCCCCGGCCTTGGTGGCGATGCGCACCCGCTCGCGGACGCCGGGGCGTGCTGCCAGCCAGCGCCCCAGCACGGCCTCGCTGTCGCCGCCGTGGCCCGATTCGCTGGCCCAGAACGAGTAGCAGTCGGCGGTGTCGATCCAGACGCCGCCGGATTCGACGAAGCGGTCGAGCAGGGCGAAGGAGGTCTCCTCGTCGATCGTCGTCCCGAACATCATGGCGCCGAGCACCAGCGGTGAATTCGTCATGTACCCAACCCTGCGATCTGGAGCGCGCTCCAGGTCAAGCGCCGCCTTCGGCGTTCAGGCCTCCGGGCTTCCCGTTCGGTCCCGGGCCGGGGTCAGGTGGTCTTCGCAGGGGCGCCATGGTCTTCGCAGGTGCTGTGGACCCTGCGAAGACCACGGTGACCCTGCGAAGACGACCAACAGGTGCCGCGACACCCGCCCGGCGCTGCGAGGACGGCCCCGCCGGCGTGACGCGGCCACTCCACTCCGGAGCCCCGGTCCGGCACTATCGGGCCGTGACGACGTACTCACCGGCCGAGGCCGCCCGGCTGTCCGGGTTCAGCATCGACACGCTCCGCTACTACGAGCGCGAGGGCATCCTGTCCCCGGTCGCCCGCACGGTCGGCGGGCGGCGCCGCTACAGCGAGGACGACCTGGGCCGGCTCAGCTTCCTGCGCTGCCTGCGCGACACCGGCATGCCCATCGCCCAGCTGCGCCGCTACGGCGAGCTCTCGCTCGACGAGTCGACGCTGTCCGAGCGGGTGGCGCTGCTGGAGGAGCACGAGGTGGCGGTCCGGGCGGCGATCGACGAGCTGCGCGGGCAGCAGGCCCGGCTGCGGGAGAAGCTGGAGTGGTACCGGGGCGAGATGGCCCGCCGGTCGGCGCTGGTCGCCCGCGTCGCCCCCGAGTGATCGACAACTCGTCCTCACGGGGCGGTGAAGTGGGCCGGGACGCAGTCGCCGACCAGGGACGCCCCGTCGCCGTAGGCGCGCTGCTCCGTCCGACGAGCGGCGACTCCGCACCGTCGGCCCAGGTCGGTACGCCGGATGGCGGCACCGTCGGGCGCCCGTGCACCCCTCTCGGCGACAGCCGGGGCCTGGAGTGGCAGGGCCGTGGGCCAGGCCCTACCGTGTGCGTCGATGTCCGAGACCCGCGAGACCCCGCAGCCCGAGCCGTCGTCGATCCGGCGCGGGAGCGACGTCGACGACCAGATCACGCTCGCGACCAGCACCCCGTCGCCGGGGAAGGTCGTGCTCGAGGTCGGCGGCGAGGTCGACATGCTCACCTCCCCGCAGTTGCGGGCCGCAGTGCTGGAGCAGTTCGAGACCGAAGGCGTCGGCACCGTCGTCCTCGACCTGGACGGCGTCACGTTCCTGGGCACCAGCGGCCTGGCCGTGCTCATCGAGGTCCGGGAGGCCGCCCAGACCTCCGGGGTCGACCTGCGGCTCGTCTGCACGGCCCGGCGCGTGCTGCGGCCGCTGACGATCGCCGGCCTGGTGCCGCTGTTCAACGTGCACGAGAGCCTCGAGCAGGCCCTGTCCGCCGACTGATATGTGACGTACGTCACAGCGCGGCGTTCGGGCTACTCGCCGTGCCGGGCCGACCGGCGGGTTCACTCCCCGCACCACCCCCGCTCTGACCAGTGACGACGCCCCCACCACCGCGCCAGTGGCGCACCGGTGGGGGCGTCGTCCTGTCCGCACGGCGGGGCCGGGTCGACCGGTCGGCGTGATTGCCGGACGGCTCCTAGTTTGGCGCTCCGACCCCCTGGGAATCAGCACCTCGACCGCCCGCTCGACCGGGCACGAAAGAACTAGGGGTGACGATGAGCGACGTTTCGCGGCTTCCCGGGCCGATGGATCACGCGTGGCAGTGGCAGCGTCTCGGCGCGTGCCGCGGCATGGACAGCGCCGTCTTCTTCCACCCCGACGGTGAGCGCAACCCGTCACGCGCGCGCCGCACCGCGCAGGCCAAGGAGGTCTGCCGGCGCTGCCCGGTGATGGACATGTGCCGCGAGTTCGCCCTGCAGACCCGCGAGCCCTTCGGCGTCTGGGGCGGGCTGGCCGAGGCCGAGCGCCGCGTCATCCTGGAGCAGCGCGGCGTCCCGATGGCCAGCTGAGCCGGACCGTACCGACGCGGGGGGGTGTCAGCCGGTGACCGCCGCCGTCGCGGCCAGATCGCGCGAGCGGAACCGCAGCAGCGGCAGCCCGTAGACCCGCGCCACCCGCTGCGCCGCCCGGCTGACGGCCGCGGCCCCGCCGGCGTCGTCGTCCGCGGCGGGCGCCAGGCACACCACTCCCGGCTCCGGGTCGAACCCGACCAACTCGCTGAGCGCGGCGACCAGGTCGTCCTCCGCGCCCGCGTGCAGCGGCAGGGCCAGGTCGAGCCGGTGCACGCGCAGCCCCGGCACGTCCAGGTCGTCGATCACCACCGAGGTGGGGATCTCCAACTCCTGCTCGGCGACGGCGAGCTGGTCGAGCTCGACCGGCGGCAGGTCGTCGACGTGGACGGGCGGCGGCACCGGGATGCGCACGGGCGTGAGCCGCGGCTCGTCGGTCGCCAGCAGCAGGTCGGCGACCGGGACCGTGCGCAGGATCCGGGCCAGGTCGGAGTCGGGCCGGAGCAGCTCCTCGGCGCTGAACGCCACGGCCACGAGGCGCCGGCCGTCTGCGGTGGCGACCGGAGGCGGCGGGACCGGCACCGTGGCCGGCACCGGCACGGGCATCCGGACCCGGCCGCTCGCCGGATCACCGGTCGGGCCGCGACCCGGCTCCCGGCGGTCCGGGGTGTCGGCGGTGAACTCGGTCGGTACTGCGGACATCGTCAACGTCCCCCACAACGCGCAAGCCGGGCCCCCTGGCCGTTTCGGCTCCATGTAACAGTGAACCGGCTGGAGACGATGGTGATCCCCAACCGGGGCCCTCGAACGCCGAGCGGGCGGGGACCATCCGTGAGCGGCGATCAGCTCACGGTGGGCTCCATTCGGTCGTACAGTCCGTCCACCGTGGAACGCCGCTCACGGCATCGGCGCAGGTCACCACCGTGTAGCGACATCCGGTAGATGTCGTACGGCCGAGCGGACCCGGCCAGCTGGGCGTGGCCGGACGTTCACCCCCCGTTCAGGTGGACGGCCGATCGCCGGAATCGATCATCCGTCCGATCGTCCGGCCGGACGGTCGTCCAGGCGCACCGCCAGCAGCGCCACGTCGTCGCGCAGCTCGGCCGGCGTGCACACCCGCAGCACCTGCTCCACGACGTCCTCGGCGTCGGCGCCCGCCGACATGCCGGCCACGGTGCGCTCCAGCAGCTCGGTCCGCTCGTCGGCGTCCTCGCCCACCGCGTCGGTGAGGCCGTCGGTGTAGAGGAACAGCGTCGAGCCCGGGGCCATCGGCACCGCCGCGTCCTCGCGGCCGACACCGGCGCGCGTGCCCAGCCGCGGCACGGCGCCGATCATCGGCGAGCGGTGCCCGTCGAGGCGGGTGAGCTTCCCGTCGGGCAGCAGCAACAACGGGGTGGGGTGGCCCGCGTTCGCGTAGCGCAGCAGCCGCACGCCGTCCTCGTCGGCCGGCTCGATGCGCGCGTAGACGGCGGTGGCCATGGCCGCCATCTCCAGGCCCTGCACCAGCTGGTCGCAGCGGTCCAGGACCAGCCCCGGCGGGGCGCCGTCCCAGGCGTAGGAGCGCAGCACACCGCGCAGCTGGCCCATCGCCGCCGCGGCCCGCAGGTCGTGGCCGACGACGTCGCCGACCGCGATGCCGACCGCCCCGTCGGGCAGGTTGAGCGCGTCGTACCAGTCGCCGCCGACCTGGTTGCCGTCCACGCCGACGAGGTAGCGGGCGGCCAGGCGCATGCCCTCGACCCGCGGCACCACCGGCAGCAGGCTGCGCTGCAGCGTGACCGCGGCCGCGTGCTCCACCTCGTAGAGGCGGGCGTTGTCCACGGTCAGCCCGGCCCGCCCGGCGATGTCGGCGGCCAGGTGCAGGTCGCTCGCGGAGTACCGGCGGCCGTAGGGCTGCTGGGTGGCCAGGGTGAGCGCGCCCAGCACCCGGCCGCGGGCCCGGATCGGCACCACCATCACCGACTTGAGCCGCAGCCGGTCGTAGGCGGCCGCGGCGACCGGGTCGTCCGGGTAGCGGTCGGCGCCGCGCTCGGGCAGCTCCGCCAGCAGCACCGGGTCGGCGCCGGTGTCCGCGCCGGGCGGCTCGCCCAGCTGACCCAGCTCGCGCAGCGCCGACTCGTCGCCGTTCTCCCGCCCGGCCACCGCCAGCCGCTGCGCGCCCCCGGCGCCGGGGCGCTCCAGCACGTCGACGGCGCACAGGTCGGCCAGCTGGGGCACCAGCGCGTGGGCCAGCCGGGCGCACGCGTCGGAGACGTCGAGGGCCCCGGTCATCTGGGTGGTGGCCTCGGCGAGCAGGCGCAGCTGGCTGCGCGCCTGCTCGGCCTCGGCCAGCGCGGCCCGCCGCTCCTGCTCGACGGTCACCCGCTCGGTGACGTCGCTCTGCACGCCGACGAAGTTCACCAGCCGGCCGTTGCCGTCGAACACCGGAGTGATCGAGACCTGGTTCCAGTAGGCGGTGCCGTCCTTGCGGTAGTTCAGCAGCACCTCGGTGATCGGCTCGCGGCGGCGCAGCGCGTCGGCGATCCGCAGGACCGTGCCGCGGTCGGTGTTCGGGCCCTGCAGCAGCCGGCAGTTGCGGCCCACGACGTCGTCGTGGGTGTAGCCGGTGAGCTTGGTGAACGACGGGTTGACCCAGATGAGGGGGTCGTCGTCCTGGCGGGGGTCGGTGATGGTGAACGACATGTCGGTCGCCACGACGGCCCGGTCGCGCAGCACCTCCAGGTGCCGGCGGTCGCCGTGCTCGGTCCCGGCGAGCTGCAGGAACACCACCAGCGCCAGCCGCGACAGGCTCGCCGCGCCCACGGCGGGGGGGTCGTCGGCCACCCCGGACAGCGCGAAACCGGTCGCCCACAGCAGCCTGCCCTCGCTGGCCTCGCGCTGCTCACTCGTAGCCGTGGACCCGCGGCGGGCGGCGTCGCGCACGGCCACCGGCTCGCCCGCCACCGGCACGCCGCGGGCCACCAGCGAGAGCGGCGAGCGCGTCTGGCTCATCCGCCGGCCGCCCAGGTCGGTCAGGCCCGCCGCGTCGCCCCAGTCGTCGATGTCGACCGGCAGCCGGACGCGGTCGCCGGCGAGCTCCATCGCGGCGGCGTTGGCGTAGACGACGCTGCGGCTGTCGAGGTCGATCACCAGCACCGCGGCCGGCGCCCCGTGCAGCACCCGGGGCAGATCGGAGCCTGCGGTGCGGGCCGCGTTGTCCAGCACCATCTCCGCGAGGCCGGGCCCGTCCACCGGGGCCGCGACGGGTCCGCCGTCCACCACCCCATCAGCCTAGGGCTCGTTCGACGCCGCCGCGCCCCCACGACCGCGGGAGGCGAACTCGTCGGTAGGATCGGACGCCGACACGGTTCAGAGAGCAGCCGTTCCAGTCCGGGCTGACCGGAGTACCCGGCCGGGTCGTACCCGGGTACCGTCGCAGCCCGAGCCGACCTGACTGCGCCGGAGGCAAGATCGATGGCCGAGCCCGCCACGCAGGGCCCCGACGCGAGCCCGCCCCGGACGGCCGGAGCGCTCGGCACCGAGGTCTCCCACCCCCGCCCGGACGCCGCGCTGCTGGCGGTCACCGGCGAGCTGGACACGCTCACCGCGCCCGAGCTGGACACGGCGCTGCGCGAGCTCGTCGCCGGGCCCCATCCGCTGCTCGTCGTCGACCTGACCGGGGTGACGTTCCTGGCCTCCAGCGGGCTGGCCGCGCTCATCCAGGCCGCGCACCGCGCCGAGGACAGCGACCGCGCGCTGCACCTGGTGGTGACCGCGCGTGCGGTGCGGCGCCCCATCGAGATCACCGGCTCGGAGCAGCTCTTCACCCTGCACTCCGACATCACCACCGCGCTGCGCGGTTGACCGCGCGCGGCGCGGACTTCGAGCCCGCCCCCGCGCGACCCGCCCCACCCCACTAGGCTGACAACCCCGAGCCGAAGGAGAACGCCAGCGTGTCCGACCTGGACTCCCCCTCCGTGCCCGACCTGGACGGGGCATCCAGCGTCGAGCTCAGGACGTCAGCGAGCCCCGCGCTGATCCCGACGATCCGCGCCGTCGCCTCCGACCTGGCCGCGAGGGCCGACTTCGACCTCGACGCCATCTCCGACCTGCGCATGGCCGTCGACGAAGCCTGCGCCACCCTCGTCGACGTCGCCGCCGCCGAGTCGAGCCTGCTGTGCACCTTCCTGGTCCGCGCGGACCGCATCGAGGTGCACGCGGTCGTGCAGACCGACAGCGCCGACACGAAGGTCTCGACCGACACCTTCGGCTGGCGGGTGCTGCAGACCCTGGCCGACGACGTCGCCCTCGAGCACGGCGGGAACGAGGACGGCACCGGCTCCACGGTCGGCATCACGCTGACCAAGCACGCCGGCGACCTACCCCGGTGACCAGGACAGATCCCGAGTACGGCCACCTCGTCCCCCTGCTGGAGCGCTACGCGGCGCTCCCCGCGGACGACCCCGGTCGGGAGCCGCTGCGCGAACAGCTCGTGCGCGGCTACCTGCCGGTGGCCCAGCACATCGCGCGGCGCTTCTCCAACCGTGGTGAGCCGCTCGACGACCTCGTCCAGGTCGCCACGGTCGGGCTGATCAACGCCATCGACCGGTTCTCCCCCGAGCGCGGCCACGAGTTCTTCTCCTTCGCGGTGCCCACGATCAGCGGCGAGGTGCGCCGGCACTTCCGCGACCTGGGCTGGTCGATGCGGGTGCCGCGGCGACTGAAGGACCTGCACGTCTCGATCAACAGCACGGTCTCGGAGCTGTCGCAGAACCTGGGACGCGCGCCGCGCCCGAGCGAGATCGCCGACAAGCTCGGCATCCCGGTGGCCGAGGTGCTGGAGGGCCTGGAGGCCTCCGAGGCGTACCGCAGCTCCTCGCTGGACGAGATGCTGTCCTCCGAGCAGGGCAGCGCCACGGTCGGCGAACTGGTTGGCGAGGCCGACGCCGAGCTCGACCGCGTCGACTTCCGCCAGGCCCTGCGCCCGGTGCTGGCCGAGCTGCCCGAGCGCGAGCGCACGATCGTGCTGCTGCGGTTCTTCGGGAACATGACCCAGACGCAGATCGCCGAGGAGGTCGGCATCTCGCAGATGCACGTCTCCCGGCTGCTCGCGCAGACCCTCGACCGGATGCGCAACCGCCTGGACCCCGAGACCCGGGCGGGCTGAGCACGCGGGGAGCTGTCGGTCGGATGACGGAGTCGGGGTGCAGATGAGCACGCAGCCGGAGCACGTGCTGGTGATCGGGGCCGGGCTGGGCGGGTTGCGCACCGCCGAGCAGCTGCGGGCCGCCGGCTTCCAGGGCCGCATCAGCCTGGTGGGCTCCGAGACCCACCCGCCCTACGACCGCCCCCCGCTGTCCAAGCAGGTGCTCAGCGGCGCGTGGGAACCCGACCGGATCGTGCTCAGCACCGTCGACGCGCTCACCGAGCTGGGCGTGCGCACGCACCTGGGCCTCACTGCGGTCGGCCTGCGCCCGGGCGTCGTCGAGCTGTCCGACGGCTCGGCCCTGCACGGCGACGCCGTGGTCATCGCCACCGGCCTCGCCGCGCGGACCCTGCCCGGCCAGCCCGACCGCGTGCACACCCTGCGCACCCTCGACGACTCGCTCGCCCTGCGCGCCACCCTCGACCGGATCGGCTCCCTGCTGGTCGTCGGGGCCGGGTTCATCGGCGCCGAGGTGGCCAGCACCGCCCGCGAGCGCGGCATCGCCGTCACCGTCCTGGAGGCGCTCCCGGTCCCGTCCGTCCGCGCGCTCGGCACCGAGCTGGGCGCGCTCGCCGGCCGGCTGCTCACCGAGGGCGGCGTCGACCTCCGCACCGAGGTCAAGATCACCGCCATGACCGCGGGCCCGGCCGAGCCCACCGGCGTGACGGTCCAGCTCGCCGACGGCACCGAGGTCGTCGCCGACGCGGCGGTGGTCGGGATCGGCGGCGAACCGCGCCTCGACTGGGTGGCCGGCTCCGGCGCCACCGTCGCCGGCGGCCTCACCTGCGGCCCCACCGGCCGCGTCGCCGGCCTCGACGCCACCTGGGCCGTCGGCGACGTCGCGCTGTGGGAGGACCCGACCCGCGGCGGCCACCACCGCCACGAGCACTGGACCAGCGCGGGCGACCAGGCCGCCGTCGTCGCCCGCGACATCCTCGGCGCCGACCCCCCGCCGCCCGCCGTGCCCTACTTCTGGTCCGACCAGTTCGGCCTGAAGATCCAGCTGCTCGGGCGGCCGGACCACGCCGACGAGGTCGTCCCCCTGCACGGCGACGGCCTCAGCGGCGGCCCGATCCGGGGCACCGTCGCGGCCTACCTCGCCGGCGACCAGCTGGTCGCGGTGGCCGGCTTCGGCGCCGCCCGGCGCATCGTGCGGTACCGGCAGCTGCTGACCACCGGCGCCACCCGGGCGGAGACGCTGGCCCACGCCACCACCCTCGCCTGAGCAACAGCGCCCTCGCCCACGAGCGCGATTCCGGCGCCGCGCGCACGAGAGGGACTTTCGTCCAACCAGATTGGACGAGAGCCGCTCTCGCCCACCGCCGCAGAGCGCATCCCCCGGCGGTCCCGGGTCGCCGTGCATACGTCCTCACGTATGCACGGCGACAGCGGGTGGTGTCAGCGGAAGAGGCTGCGGATGACCAGCAGCCCGACCAGGGCGCCCACGCCGATCAGCGCGTAGCGGATCTTCGGGTCGTTCAGCTTCTGCTGGACGCTCTCCTTGCCCGACTCCACCAGGTGCTTGGGGTTGGCCCGGTCGCTGAGCTCGTCCAGGCTCTCGGCCAGGGCGGTCCTGGCGCTCTCGATCTCGCGCTGGATGGTGTCCGGGTCGCGCGCCACGACGCCCTCCTGTTGTTCGGGGTTGGGGTTCCACACGGTAGACGGCCGGGGCCGGGGGCGTCGGTCGGGCCGCCGCACCCGACCGGGTCTGCCAGGATCGACCCCCATGAGCACCCGACTCGCCCCCGGCGACCCCGCGCCGGACTTCACGCTGCACGACGCGGACGACAAGCCGGTGTCGCTGTCGGACTACCGCGGCCGGCGCGTCATCGTCTACTTCTACCCGGCGGCCAGCACGCCCGGCTGCACGAAGCAGGCCTGCGACTTCCGCGACAACCTCGCCGAGCTCAACGACGCCGGCCTGGCCGTGCTGGGGGTGTCCCCGGACAAGCCGGCGAAGCTGGCGAAGTTCCGCGACAAGGAGGGGCTGACGTTCCCGCTCCTGTCCGACCCCGACCGCGAGGTGCTGACGGCGTGGGGCGCGTTCGGGGAGAAGAAGATGTACGGCAAGACCGTGACCGGGGTGATCCGGTCGACGTTCGTCGTCGGCCCGGACGGCAACGTCGAGGAGGCGCAGTACAACGTGCGGGCCACCGGGCACGTCGCCAAGCTGCGCAAGGACCTGAAGGTCTGACCCGTATCCTGAGCGCGCACCGTCCGGCCCCGGCCGGGCCGGACGGTCGGCCGGCGTACTCCAACTGGCAGAGAGACGGCGCTTAGAACGCCGACAGTGCGGGTTCGAATCCCGCCGCCGGCACCGCCTTGTTGCAAGTCGGTTGCATCAAACATTCGGGTGAACCGTTCCCCGACGCCCCACGAAAGTGGAGGTGTTGGTGCAGCTCGGTCCCGCACAGCTCGGGCCAGTGCATCAGCGAACGCACGACCGTTCGATTCCCACAATTACTCCGTCCGGCGTACTCGTATTCCGGGCTCGGTTCCGCACGCCCATGCACCGGAGACGTTCCCCCGTTTCCCGGTCGTCCCATGCTGTCCTCCGAAAGGGACACGATGTCTCGCTCACACCGCTCCCGCCGCCGGGTGGCCGGTGCGCTCGCGACCGCGGGCACCATCGCGCTCACCACGGCGTTGGCGACGTTCTCGGCCGGCTCGGCCGGCGCCTCCAGCCACCGCGAGGCCCCGCTCATCGCCGCCGACCCGGCCGTCGACAACACCGACGTCTACGCCTTCGTCAGCCCCGACAAGCCCGACACGGTCACCTTCGTGGCCAACTGGTTCGGCCTGCAGGAGCCCAACGGCGGCCCGACGTTCTACCCGTGGGCCACCGACGCCAACTACGACATCCACATCGACAACGACGGCAACGCGAAGTCCGACGTCAGCTACCGGCTCACGGTCCGCACCGAGGACCGCCGCGGCAACGACACGTTCCTCTACAACAACGGCCCGATCGAGAGCCTGGACGACGAGAACCTGCTGTTCCGGCAGTACTACACGGTCTCGGTGAGCAAGGGCGGCGGCTGGGAGAAGATCGGCGAGGGCCAGGTGGCGCCGTCGAACGTCGGCGCGGCCTCCATCCCGGACTACGCCCCGCTGCGCGACCAGGCCATCACCGAACTGCCCGGGGGCGGCCAGACCTACGTCGGCGCTGCCGAGGACCCGTTCTTCGCCGACCTGCGGGTCTTCGACCTGCTCTACGGCGGCGACCTGTCCGAGACCGGGCAGGACACGCTGGCCGCGACCAACGTCAACACCTGGGCGCTGCAGGTGCCGCTGACCGAGGTCACCGCCAACGGCGACCCGGAGCGCAACCCGGTGATCGGCACCTGGAGCGCGACCGAGCGCAAGACCCTGCAGCTCTCCCCCGGCATGGCCACCCCGACCGGCCCGGACGTGCAGGTCTCCCGGCTGGGCAACCCGCTGGTCAACGAGGTCGTGCTGCCGGCCGGGCTGAAGGACGCGTTCAACGGCCTCGCGCCGGTGAAGGACGCGACCATCCCCGAGGTCGTCGACCGGGTGACCGACCCCGAGGTCGCGCGGCTGCTGGAGGGCATCTACGGGCTGCCCGCGCCCGCCACACCGCGCAACGACCTGGTCGAGATCTACCTGACCGGCATCGCGAAGAACGCGCCGACGCTCGACGGCACCGCGCCGCCGATCCAGGCCGACCTGAACAGCCAGGTGCTCAACGCCGACGCCGACCCGGCCCAGTTCCAGCCCTCGGAGATGCTGCGGCTCAACACCTCCGTCGAGCCGACCAAGGACCCCGACCGCCTCGGCGTGCTGGCCGGCGACCTGCAGGGCTTCCCGAACGGGCGCCGCCTCGGCGACGACATCATCGACATCTCGCTGCAGGCCGTGGCCGGGGCCGCGCAGACCGGCACGCTGGTCGACGCGCTGGCCGCGGGCGACAAGGTCGACGCCAACGACGTCGCGTTCCTCGACGAGTTCCCGTACGTCGCGCTGCCGGGCAACCGGACGGCCGCCGACGGCGCCGCCGCTGGCGGCGACGACAAGGACGGCTCGGGCGTGACCCCGTCGTCGAGCGGCGGGTCCGAGAGCGGTTCGGGCAGCGGGTCGGAGAACGCGACGGTGGACGCCGCCGTCCGCCCCGCCGCCAGCAGCACCGACTGGAGCCCGATGGCCGTCGCGGCCGCCGGCAGCCTGGGCGGTGCCCTCCTGGCCGGTTCCGTGGTCGCGCTGGCGCTGCGGCGGCGCCGCGGGCGCGTCGGACCGGCCGGCCCGCAGGGTCCGGGCGCTCCGCCGGCGATGACCGGCTGAGCGGATGACCCCGCGCCGGGGGCGATCGCGTCCCACGCCGATCGCCCCCGCCGCGCTCCCCCACCCGACCGGACCGGGAGGCGGTGGTGCCGCCCCGCCTCCCGGTCCTCCCCATCGACCGCCGCACCGCATCCCGGACAGGACCCGCCATGGCCGCCGCCGCACCGCCCGTCGAGACCGGTCCCGAGCCCACCGACACCGCCGACCGCCCCGAGCCCGCTCCCCGCCGCTCCCGGTTGCGCCTCGTCGCGATGGCCGTCGCCGTCGCCGGCCTGCTGGCCACCGCGTTGGCCGCCGGCCTGCAGGCCACCCGCGCCGCCGACCCGGCTGCGACGCCGTCCGCGGTCAGCGACCGGCTCTCCGCCACGATCGAGCAGTCCCAGGCCCGGCTGCGCCGGGTGCCGACCGACGCGGCCACCTGGGCCGGCCTCGGCGGCGCCTACGTCGAGCAGGCCAGGGTCACCGCCAACCCCGCCTACTACGGGCAGGCGCAGGGCGCGTTGGGGCGGTCCCTGCAGCTGGCGCCCGACGGCAACGCCGCCGCCCTGGTCGGGCTGGGCGCGCTGGCCAACGCCCGGCACGACTTCGCCGCCGCCCGCGGCTACGCGGAGCGGGCCCTGGCCGTCAACCCGGCCAGCGCCGAGGCCAACGGCGTGCTCGCCGACGCCGCAACGCAGCTGGGCGACACCGCCGCCGCGACCGCCGCCGTGCAGCGGATGCTGGACCTGCGTCCCGGCGTCGCCTCCTTCACCCGCGCCTCCTACGAGCTGGAGCTGCACGGCGACGTCGACGGCGCCCGCGCGGCACTGGAACGCGCGCTGGCCGCGGCGACCAGCACCGACGAGACCGCCTTCTGCGAGTACTACCTGGGCGAGCTGGCCTGGAACCACGGGCGGGTCGAGGTGGCCGGCGGGCACTACGAGCGCGGTCTGCTGGCCGACCCCGACCACGCCGCCCTGCTGCAGGGCCGGGCGAAGGTGCTGGCCGCGACCGGTCGGGTGGACGAGGCGATCGAGGGCTACCGGGTGCTGACCCAGCGCGTGCCGCTGCCGCAGTACCTGCTCGAGCACGGCGAGCTGCTGGAGTCGGCCGGGCGCACGGCCGAGGCGCAGGCCCGGTACCGGCTGCTCGGCGAGCAGCACCGCCTCGCCGAGGCGTCCGGCGCGCGGGACGGCCTGGCCGCGGCCCAGCTGGCCGCCGACCACGGCGACCCGGCCGAGGCCGTCGCGCTCGCCCGGGCCGAGTACGCGAAGGCCCCGAGCATCTTCACCGCCGACGCGCTGGCCTGGGCGCTGCACCGCGCCGGGCTCGACGCCGAGGCCCTCCCCTACGCCGAGCGGGCCACCTCGCTGGGCCGCCGGGACGCGGCGACCGACGCCCACCTCGGCCTCGTGCTGGCCGGGCTCGGCCGCACCGACGAGGCCATCGCGGTGCTCGACGGCGCACTGGCGACCAACCCGCACTTCTCCCCGCTGCTCGCGGCGACGGCCCGGCAGACCCTCGACACCCTGCGAGGACAGCGATGACCGCCCGTTGGCCGGCCCGCATCGGCGTGGTCGCCGCCCTGTGCGCCGGCGCGGCCGCCCTGGTCCCCGGTGGTGCCGCCGAGGCGCACCCGCTGGGCAACCTGACCGTCAACCACCACGACGGGCTGACCCTGTTCCCGGACCGGGTCGAGCTGCTGGCCGTCGTCGACCACGCCGAGGTCCCGACCCTGCAGCTCACCCCGGAGATCGACCGGGACGCCAGCGGCGCGGTCGACGCCGCCGAGGCCCGGCGGCGCGCCGACGCCGACTGCGCGGCCCTCGCCGCCGACGTCCGCGCGACGGTCGACGGGGTGCCGCTCGCCTGGACGGTGACCGGCGCCGCGCTGACGCAGCCGGCGGGCGAGGCCGGCCTGCCCACGACCCGCGTGGAATGCGCGCTCACCGCCCCGGCCGCGCTCGACCGGCCGGCGACCGTCGAGCTCGTCGACGCGCACCTGGCCGACCGGATCGGCTGGCGGGAGATCACCGCCGTCGGCTCCGGGGTGGCGCTGGTCGACCCGCCGGTGCCGGCGACCAGCGTCAGCGACCGGCTCCGCGCCTATCCCGCCGACCTGCTGAGCAGCCCGCTCGACCAGCGCTCGGTCGTGCTGGGCACGCAGCCCGGCGTTGGAGCCCCGGGCTCCGTCGCCGCGGCGGGTGGCCCCTCCGTCGAGGGCCTGCTGGCCGAGCTCGACGGCGTCTTCACCGATCTCGTCGGGAGCGCCGAGCTGACCGGCTGGGTCGGGCTGCTGGCCGTGCTGCTGGCCCTGGTGCTGGGCGCCTCGCACGCCCTGCTGCCCGGGCACGGCAAGACCGTGATGGCCGCCTACCTGGCCGGGCGGCGCGGCACCCGGCGCGACGCGCTGGTGGTCGGGGCGACGGTGACGATCACCCACACGGCCGGGGTCCTCGTGCTCGGGCTGGCGATCAGCGTCTCGGCGGCGGTCGCGCCGACCGGGGTGCTGGGGTGGCTGGGGGTGGCGAGCGGGGTGCTGGTCGCGGCGATCGGGGCCGGACTGCTGCGCTCGGCCCTGCGGGCCCGCCGGGCCTCCTTCTCCGAGCCGGAGCTCGTGCTGGCCGGCGGCGTGACCCACGGACACGGCCACGGGCACGGGCACGGCCACGGGCACGGGCACGGGCACGGGCACGGGCGTGGGCACGGACCCGGGGACGGGGAGCGGTTCGGGCGCGGCGCGCTGGTGGGGCTCGGGGTCGCCGGGGGGCTGGTGCCCAGCCCGACCGCGCTGGTGGTCCTGCTCGGCGCCATCGGCCTGGGCCGCACCTGGTTCGGCGTCGGCCTCGTGCTCGCCTACGGGCTGGGCATGGCGGCCACCCTGACCGCGGCCGGCCTGCTGCTGGTCGTGCTGCGCGACCGGTTGGAGGGCTCCGCGGTGGCCGTCCGCCTGCGCGGTCGTTCGGCCCGCCTGTCGAGCGCCATGCCCGTGCTGACCGCGGCGCTCGTGCTCGTCGTCGGGGTGGGACTGGTCGTCCGCAGCCTCTGACGCTCAGGCCGCCCGCCCGAACTCGCCGGGGTCGGCCCCTGGGTCGTCGTCGACCTCGGCGGCCGGCTCCGGCTCGGTCGGCAGCGGGCGGCGGGCCACGACGAAGGCGCCGACCGCGCCGACCACGGCGGACACGCCCGAGACCACGAAGCTGATCGGGTGCGGGTTGCCGCTGACCGCGGCGTCGCCGAGCACGACGATCGAGATGGTGCCCGGCAGCACGCCGATCACCGTGCCCAGCAGGTAGGAGCCGACGCCCACGCCGGACAGCGCCGAGGCGTAGTTCATCACCGAGAACGGCATGAACGGGAACAGCCGCAGTGAGATCATCGCCAGCAGCCCCCGGTGCCGCACGCGCCGGCGGATCCAGGCCACCGGCGCCCGGTGCGCGTGCCGCTCGACCAGCCGCCCACCGGTCGCGTTGGCCAGCACGAACGCCAGGCCAGCCGCGGCCGCGGTGCCGCCGAGGGCGGCGAGGATGCCGGTCACCGGACCGAACAGCACGCCCGCGGCGACGGTGAACACCGTGCGCGGGACCGGCCCGGCGCAGATCACGGCGTGCAGCGCGACGAACACGACCGGCGCCCAGAGACCCGCGGCGGCGACGGTCTGCCGGACGTCGGGGATGCCGTCGCGCAGGAGGTAGGCGGCCAGCGCCGCCACCGCCAGCAGCGCCAGGCCGGCGCCGACCCGTCGCCAGATCACTCAGTTGACGGTACCGGCGCCGAGGGGCCGACCCGGCCGCAGGGGGTGGTCCCCTGGCGTGATCCGGCCGTTCCACCGGCGATTCCCGTCACATTGACGCAGCGCCGGCTACGGCTCCCGCCATGACCTCGCCGCGCGGACCGCGGCGGGCCGGCCGAGCGTGCGCGTGAACCAGGTCGGCTACGCGACCACCGGGCCGATGACGTCTGCATCCGGTCGAACGCGCCGCTCGTGCCGGGGTGGCCGGGCTAGCGTGATCGCCATGACCGACCCCGCGCGCCCCCTCGACCTCGACCCCGACGGCCTGGCCGTGCGCCGCGAGGTGCTCGGCCCCGAGCACGTCGACGCGGCGCTCGGCCGCGCCGACGACGTCACCGCCGAGTTCCAGGAGATGATCACCCGCTACGCGTGGGGCGGCATCTGGACCCGCCCCGGCCTCGACCGGCGCATGCGCAGCGCGGTGACCCTCACCGCGCTCGTCGCCCACGGCCACTTCGCCGAGCTGGAACTGCACCTGCGCGGAGCCCTGCGCAACGGCCTGACCAGGGCCGAGATCGTCGAGGTGCTGCTGCAGTCGGCGATCTACTGCGGGGTGCCCGCGGCCAACTCCGCGTTCCGGGTCGCGCAGCGGGTGCTGGCCGAGGAGCAACTCGCCGGCGACTGACCCCGCCGCCTCGGAGTTCAGGAAAGCCACGATGCTGCCCTCTGCGGGCAGCATCGTGGCTTTCCTGAACCGGGCCGCCCCCCGCGCTGGCATAGGCTGCTGGTCCTGTGACCCTGCTTGTCGTCCTCGGGCCCGACCTGGTCCCCGCCGTGACCCCCGCCGACACCCCGATCCTGCGCGCCGACGACCTCGGCGCCGTGCGCGGCGACGGCGTCTTCGAGACCGCGGACGTGCGCGGCGGGCAGCCTTGGCTGCTCGACGCGCACCTCGACCGGATGGCCCGCTCGGCCGCCGCGCTGCAGATCGACCTGCCGCCGCGGGAAGCGCTCGTCGCGCTCGCCGAGACCGCTTGCGCCGCGTGGCCTTCGGCCGACGAGGGCGCGCTGCGGATCGTGTGCACCCGCGGCCGCGAGACCGGCGGCCCGCCCACGGTCTACGCGACGCTCAAGCCCATCACCGACCACCAGCGCGCCCAGCGGCGCTCGGGCATCGCGGTGCGCACCCTCTCGCTCGGGCTGCCGGTCGCCGCGCGCACCGCCGAGCCCGCCCTGCTCGCCGGGGCGAAGACGCTGTCCTACGCGGTGAACATGGCCTGCCAGCGCTGGGCCACCGCCCACGGCGCCGACGACGTGCTGTGGGTCTCCGGCGACGGCTACGCCCTGGAGGCACCGACGTCGTCGCTGGTCTGGCTGCGCGACGGGGAGCTGTGCACCGTGCCGCCCGCCGAGACCGGGATCCTGGCCGGCACCACGGCGGCGCACCTGCTCTCCCGGGTGGGCGAGCTGGGCTGGACCGCGCGGGAACGGCTCGTGCGCCCGGCCGAACTGGTCGACGCCGAGGGGGTCTGGCTGACGTCGTCGGCCCGCGGCCTGGTCGAGATCCGCACCCTCGACGACACCCCCCTCGGTCCCTCCCCCGAGACGACCCGCATCGCCAAGCTCCTCAACTTCCCCGCCTGACGGTGAGGGCTAGAGGGCGCGGAGGTGGGGCAGGAGGGCGCGCAGGGCGCGGCCGCGGTGGGAGTCGGCGTCCTTCTCCTGCGCGCTCAGCTGCGCGGAGGTCCGCTCCTCCCCCTCCGGGACGAAGATCGGGTCGTAGCCGAAGCCGTTGGTCCCGCGCGGCTCGCGGATGATCCGCCCCCGCCACTCCCCGTGCACCACGACGTCGGGGCGGCCGGGGACGACGAGGGCCGCCGCGCAGACGAACGCCGCGCCGCGCCGCTCGTCGGGGACGTCGCCGAGCTGGCCCAGGACGAGGCGCAGGTTGGCCGCGTCGTCGCCGTGGCGGCCGGACCAGCGCGCGGAGAGCACGCCGGGCATGCCGTTGAGGGCGTCGATCGCGAGGCCGGAGTCGTCGGCGACGGCGGCCAGCCCGGTGGCCGCCACGGCGTCGCGGGCCTTGGCCAGGGCGTTCTCCCCGAAGGTCGCCCCGGTCTCGGGGGCGTCGGGGTAGTCGGGCACGTCGCGCAGGCCGAGGATCTGCAGGTTGGCCAGCTCGGCGGCGGCGACGATGCGGTCCAGCTCGGCGATCTTGCCGGCGTTGCGGGAGGCCAGCAGCAGCTTCACGGCAGCTCTCCGGGGTAGGGCTCGGCCAGGGCGGCGGCCTGCAGCTCGGAGAGCTGCCGGATGCCGACCAGCGCGCTGTCGAGCATGGCGTCGAGGGTGCGGCGGGTGAACGTGGCGCCTTCGCCGGTGCCCTGCACCTCGATGAGGGTGCCGGTGTCGGTGGCGACGACGTTGGTGTCGACCTCGGCGCGCGAGTCCTCCTCGTAGGGCAGGTCGAGGCGGACCCGCCCGTCGACGACGCCGACGCTGACCGCGGCGACCCGGCAGGACAGCGGCTTCGGGTCGGCGAGCCTGCCGTGCGCGCCAAGGTAGGTGACGGCGTCGGCGAGGGCCACGAAGGCGCCGGTGATGGCGGCGGTGCGGGTGCCTCCGTCGGCCTGCAGCACGTCGCAGTCCAGGGCGATGGTGTTCTCGCCGAGTGCGGCCAGGTCGATGCAGGCGCGCAGCGAGCGCCCGATCAGCCGGCTGATCTCGTGGGTGCGGCCGCCGACGCGGCCCTTGACCGACTCGCGGTCGCTGCGGGTGTTCGTGGCCGAGGGCAGCATCGCGTACTCGGCGGTCAGCCAGCCCAGCCCGGAGCCCTTGCGCCAGCGCGGCACGCCCTCGGTGGCGCTGGCCGCGCACAGGACCTTCGTGTCACCGAACTCGACGAGCACCGAGCCTGCGGGGTGCTTCTGGAAGCCGCGGGTGATCTTCACCGGGCGCAGCTCGTCGTCTTTCCTGCCGTCTTTCCGGGCGTCTGGTCGGGGTGCCTGGTCGGTGCTCACCGGGCGAGTCTAGGCACGCCCGCCAGCGGGTTTCCGATCGGATGAGCCACGGCGGCGACGTCCGGGTGTCGTCCCCGACGAGACCGTCGCGAGCCTCCCGCGCGGACGAGCTGATCAGATCAGATACGCGCGGTCCGCCTCGACCAGCTCCACCGGGCCGTCGAACGCGGCCCGCGCCTCGGCCAGGATCGCCTCCCGGTCGAACCAGGCGGCCACGTGGGTGATCAGCAGCCGGCCGACGCCCGCCTTCGACGCGTGCTCCCCGGCCTGGCGGCCCGACAGGTGCACGCCGGGCGGCGGCTCGTCCCAGACGCCGGTGTGCGGCCAGGTCGCCTCGGCGAGCAGGACGTCGGCGTCCCGGGCCAGCTCGACGAGCGCGTCGCACGGGCCGGTGTCGCCGCTGTAGACGAGGCTGCGCCCGGCGTGCTCCAGGCGCAGCGCGTAGGCCTCGCACAGGTGGTCGACGACGCGGGCCTCGACGCCGACGTCGCCGACCGCGGTGCTCGCGCCGTCGGAGAGCGGGGTGAAGGCGAACACGTCGGTCATGTCGGTCTCGGCGCGCTCCTGCGCCGACGGCGCGTAGGCCGCGGCGAACCGCTCGGGTGCCTCCTCCGGCGCCAGCACCGGCAGCCGCCGGACGGCCGGGTCGTAGGGCTTGTACGGGTGGTAGCGCCGGTGCACGGCCAGTGCGGTGAAGTCCGCGCAGTGGTCGGGGTGCAGGTGGGAGAACGCCACCGCGTCGAGCTCGAACGGGTCGAGGTGGCGTTGCAGGGGGCCGAAGGTGCCGTTGCCCATGTCGAGCGCGACGGTCGTGGCGCCGGCCCGCACGAGGTAGCCGGAGGCCGGCGAGGTCGGGCCGGGGCCGCTGCCCGCACAGCCCAGGACGATCAGCTCCATGCCGCACGCTAACGCGCGCGCGTCCTCCGCAACCACCACAAGCCGATCATCGGGAGGATGAGGGGGATAAACCCGTAACCCCGGCCGTAGACCGACCACACCGTGTCGTCGGGCCCGAACTCGCCGGGCACGAACGCGGTGATCGTGCCGACGACCAGCACGCCGACCATTTCGATGCCCACCGCGACCCACGCCAGCCTGCGCGCGGCCGGGCCGCTGCCGGCCAGGCCGAGCGTGGCCAGGATGTAGACCAGACCGGCGAACCCGGAGAGCAGGTAGGCCACCGGGGCCTCGGAGAACCGGCCGGCGATCTGCACGCCGGCGCGGGCCGTCGCGGACAGGGCGAAGATCCCGTAGACGGCGATCAGCACCCGGCCGGGGCCGGTGGCGGTGGCCTTCGGCGGCGCGGCGCGGCGCTCGTCGGGCTCAGGCACCGGCCACCGCCCACATCCCCTGCAGCCGCAGCACGGCCACGGCCACGCCCACGGCACCGGCGGCGACGATCGCCCCGCCCCACCGGTTCGGGTCGGCGTTGGCCCACTGCAGGGCGATGGGCAGCACGCACACCGAGACCAGCAGGTAGATCAGGAACGTGGTGGTCTCCGGCACCTGGACGCCGCCGAAGACCCGTACGGCGGCGATCGCGGCCTGTACGACGAGCAGCGCCACCGTGGCGTACACGGCGTAGGCCAGCGGCTTGCCGGGCGGGCGGTTGCGGGCGGTCTCGACCAGCCCGAAGACGGCGAGCGCGCCCGTCGCCACCAGCGTCACGATGACCAGCGCGTCGAACACCCCCCGACGCTACCGAAACCCGGTGGGCCGCCCTCAGCCGGTCGGGACGGCACTGCTCAGCGGGGCCACCGAGCGGATCTCCGGGCCGAGGAAGCGGCGGCCGAGCCGGCCGAAGGGCTCGGGGTCGCCGGTGGCCAGGAACTCGTGCGGCGCCGGCGGCGGGCCCTCCGGGTCGCGCAGGAGGTCGGCGGCCATCAGCACGCGCACCAGGTCCTTCGCGGTCTCGTCGGCGCTGGAGACCAGCGTGACCTCCGGCCCGAGGACGATCTGCAGGACCGCGCTCAGCAGCGGGTAGTGCGTGCAGCCCAGCACGACCGTGTCGACGCCGGCCCGCTGCAGCGGCTCCAGGTAGCCCTGCGCGAGCCCGAGCACCTGGCGCCCGCTGGTCATCCCGCGCTCGACGAAGTCGACGAACCGGGGGCAGGCGACCGCGGTGATCTCGGTGTCGCGGGCGGCGGCGAAGGAGTCCTGGTAGGCCCCGGACGTGATCGTCGCCACCGTGCCGATGACCCCGATCCGGCCGTTGCGGGTGGCCGCCACGGCCCGGCGCACCGCGGGCCGCACGACCTCGACGACCGGGACCGGGTAGCGCTCGCGGACGTCGGGCAGGCACGCCGCCGCAGCGCTGTTGCAGGCCACGACCAGCGCCTTGACCCCGCGCTCCATCAGCTCGTCGCCGATGGCCAGGGTGTGGCGGCGGATCTCGGCGATGGGCAGCGGTCCGTACGGGCTGTGCGCGGTGTCGCCGACGTAGACGATCCGCTCCGCGGGGAGCTGGTCGATGACCGCGCGGGCCACGGTGAGACCGCCGACCCCGGAGTCGAAGATGCCGATCGGGGCGTCGAGGCTCACGCCGCCACCCTAGACGCGCAGGGTGACCGGGTCGCCGACCCGGACCGTCCCGCCCACCAGCACCTCGGCGTACAGCCCCGCGCAGGGCAGCACCCCGAACCCGGGGACCTCGATGCGGTTCTCGGCCATCGGGGTGCGGACGGCGTGCGGTGCGCGGGGCAGGTCGCCGTGCTCCAGGGTCGGGACCGAGCACCGCGGGGTGGGCAGGGTGCCGCGCAGCAGGACGTCGCCGACCGCGATCTCGCGCCCGACCCAGTCGTTCTCCGCGAACGGCGTCCCGTCGGGCGTGCCGACGACCAGGTTCGGCCGGTACCGCAGCGCCTCGGCGCCGATGTGGTCGAGGGTGGCCGTGGTGATCAGGTGCACGGGGGCGTAGTCGACGAACGTGCCGCCGGGCGTGCCCTGGGCGATCTCCAGGGTCGCGAACGGCACCTCGGCCTCGACGCCGTGCTCGAGCACGTCCTCCGGGTCGGGCCGCTCCACCTCGGCGCCCTCGGGCCGGGCCGCGGCCACCCGCACCTCCCGGCCCAGTGCGTCGGACAGGGCCCGGTCGGCACCGTCGTCGTGGGCGGCGACGGTGCGCCCGTCGGGCAGCGTGATCCGGACGCCGGCGCCGTTGCGGGCCGCCGAGCACTGCAGCAGCGCCCGCCACAGCCGCGGGTGCTTCGCGGTGGCGACCCGCCCGGTCGTCGGGTCGATCAGGGCGAGGACGCGGTCGCCGTCCACCCCGGCGGCGCCCAGCTCGACCTCGTCGAGATCCTCGCCGAGCATCGACTTGACCGGGTAGCGGCGCAGCGCCAGCGCCGTCCCGACCGCGCCGGGAACGTGCTCGGCCACTCAGAACGCGCCGGGCAGCGGCCGCGGCTCGCGCCGGGACGGGCGGGCGACGACGCGGGCGGCCAGGATGCCGGCCAGCGCGCCGAACAGGTGCGCCTGCCAGGACACGTCGGGCGCACCGGGCAGCACGCCCCACAGCAGACCGCCCCAGACGAACAGCAGCACCGCGGCCAGCGCGATCTGGCGCCCGCTGCGCGCGAAGAACCCGCGCGCGAGCAGGAAGGCGAGCCACCCGAAGATCACCCCGGAGGCACCGATGTGGCTGGTCAGCGGGCTGCCCCCGGTGAGCCACACTCCGACGCCGCCGACCAGCCAGACGATCGCGGTGACCGCCAGCCACTGGCGGATGCCACCGGCCATGGCCAGGAAGCCGAAGACCAGGAACGGCACCGTGTTGGAGATCAGGTGGCCCCAGCCGCCGTGCAGCAGCGGCGCCCAGAGGATGCCGTCGAGCCCGTCGAGCGACCACGGGCGGATGCCGTCGTCGTCGAGGTCGAGCGGGGTGAACTGGTCGAGCGCTTCGCTCAGGTAGAGCACCGCGGTGAACGCGAGCATGGTGACCGCGGCGAGGACCGGCTGCGCCGGTATCACGCGGGCGAGGGACCGGCGAGACGCGGGCGCAACCATGTAATCCACCGTACGCACCAGCCCCGACTCCGTCGAGAACGAAGGGCCACGCTCGCGCCGCCGGGTCGGACGGGAGCCACTCTCGTGCAGCGGGGTTGGACGAGAGCCACTCTCGTGCCACTCCGGCGGCGCTTCCAGCGGGACCTCGGCCGGGGTCAGGCCCAGAGGTGGCCCTCGATGCCCTCGACGGCCTCGTCGAGCTC
Organism: Pseudonocardia lacus; assembly: GCF_018531445.1. Lineage (GTDB taxonomy): Bacteria > Actinomycetota > Actinomycetes > Mycobacteriales > Pseudonocardiaceae > Pseudonocardia > Pseudonocardia lacus. The sequence goes on along the minus strand of NZ_JAHDTH010000016.1, from coordinate 40,602 downwards.
GCCGGAGTAGGCGCCCGTGGACAGGTACTTCCAGCCGCCGTCGCAGACGACCAGCACGATCTCCGCGCTCTCCCCCGCCCCGGCCGCCTTCTCCGCCACCGCCAGCGCGGCGTGCAGGATGCCGCCGGTGGAGATCCCGGCGAAGATCCCCTCCTGGTCGACCAGCTGGCGGGTGCGGCGCAGCGCGTCGCGGGAGCCCACCGAGTACCGCGCGGTGAGCACGTCGGGGTCGTACAGCTCGGGGACGAAGCCCTCGTCGAGGTTGCGCAGGCCGTAGACCAGCTCGCCGTAGCGCGGCTCGGCCGCCACGACCTGCACGTCGGGCTTGTGCTCGCGCAGGTAGCGGCCGGTGCCCACGAGCGTGCCGGTGGTGCCCAGCCCGGCGACGAAGTGGGTGATGCCGGGCAGGTCGCGCAGGATCTCCGGGCCGGTGGTGCGGTAGTGCGCGTCGGCGTTGGCCGGGTTGCCGTACTGGTAGAGCATTACCCAGTCGGCGTTCTCCGCGGCCAGCTTCTTGGCCATGGCCACGGCCTGGTTCGACCCGCCGGCGGCCGGCGAGGAGATGATCTCCGCGCCGTACATCCGCAGCAGCTGGCGCCGCTCCACCGAGGTGTTCTCCGGCATCACGCAGACCAGCCGGTAGCCCTTGAGCTTGCAGGCCATGGCCAGCGAGATGCCGGTGTTGCCCGAGGTCGGCTCCAGGACCGTGCAGCCCGGCGTGAGCAGGCCGTCGGCCTCGGCCTTCTCGACCATGGCCAGGGCCGGCCGGTCCTTGATGGAGCCGGTCGGGTTGCGGTCCTCCAGCTTCGCCCACAGCCGCACGTTCTCGGCGGGCGACAGCGACGGCAGGCCGACCAGCGGGGTGTCGCCGACCGCCTGCAGCAGCGAGTCGTACCGGGCCATGGGCCCCTCTCCCGCGGTATCAGCCGCCCGCGACGGCGGGCAGGATGGTGACGTTCGAGTTCTCCCCGACCGGGGCCTGCAGGCCGCCGGCGAACCGGATGTCCTCGTCGTCGACGTAGATGTTGACGAACCGGTGCAGCGACCCGTCGGTGATCAGCCGCCCGGCGATGCCGCTGTGCCGCGACTCCAGGTCGTCGATCACCTCGCCGACGGTGCTGCCCTTGGCCTCGACGCTCTTCTCGCCGCCGGTGTGGGTGCGCAGGATGGTGGGGATGGACACGGTCACGGCCATGCGGGTGCTCCAGGAGGGGTCGGTCGGGTGGTGCGAGGCGCGATCAGTCGTGATCGGGGACGTCGTCGGCACCGGTGTGCGCGAACATGTAACTCTCGACGACGTCCACGTCTTCCTCGGTGACCACGCCGTCCACGATGCGGAACGACCGGAACTCGTGCGAGTCGGGCTCGCGGGTCGACACGAGCACGTAGTGCGCCTCCGGCTCGGAGGCGTAGGAGATGTCGGTGCGCGACGGGTAGGCCTCGGTGGCGGTGTGCGAGTGGTAGATGACCACCGGCACCTCGTCGCGGGACTCCATGTCGCGGTAGAGGCGCAGCAGGTCGCCGGAGTCGAACTCGTAGAACGTCGGCGAGCGCGCGGCGTTGACCATCGGGATGAACCGCTCGGGGCGGTCGGAGCCCTCCGGCCCGGCGATGACCCCGCACGCCTCGTCGGGGTGGTCCCGACGGGCATGGGCGACGATCTCGTCGACGAGATCAGCTCGGATCACCAGCACCGGCCCAGCCTACGGGCCCGTGGCCGGTCCCTGCACGTCTGCGGGCGGGTTCACACCCGTCGGCGCGTCCGGGGGGCGGACCATCGCCGTGGCGTCCGGCTCGGCGAAGCCGTACCGCCGGTACATGCCGTGCGCGTCGGCGGTGAACAGCACCCAGCGGATCCGCGGGTCGGTCCGCACGACGGCCTCCACCAGCGCCTTGCCCAGCCCGGCGCCGCGCGCGGAGTCGAGCACGAACACGTCGGCCAGGTAGCCGAAGGACAGCCCGTCGCCGGTGCCGCGGGCGAACCCGACCATCTCCCCCGAGCCCCGGTGGTAGACCCCGAGCAGCAGGAACGCCTCGTCGAGGTGGAACTCGACGTCCGCGCGCGTGCGCCAGCGGCCCCAGTAGGCCTCGGTCGACAGGTACCGCCAGACCACGTCGCGGTCGATCCGGGTGGGGTCGTCGTCGATCTCGTGGTCGCCGACGACGATCCGCCGGGAGCCGGCGCGCAGTTCGTCGAGCGCGGCCATCGCGTCGGCGGCCCGCTCGTGCGGCACGAACAGGTGGTCGTGGTGGAAGCCGGCCACCGGGTTGACGCTGATGCCGCGCCGGGCCAGCGCCGCGGTCACCCGGGCCAGCATGCCGACCGCGGCCAGCGACGACGCCACCCGCAGGGTGATCCACGCGCAGCGGTACTCGGCGGTCAGGCCCAGCCGCCGCGCGTCGGCCTCGGCGACGACGACCGTCGTGCCCTCGTCCTCGACCATCGTGGCCACCGGCGCGACGTCCAGGACGGTGCCGGCCGGGACGGTGGCGAACACGTACACGCCCTCGCGCAGGTGCGGGTCGAGCCCGCGCAGCAGCTCCGGCAGGTCGGTCCCGCGCCGCGTCGACGGTTCGCTCGCGGGCTCCCTCACCTGACCTGCATGCGGGCCTGGACCAGCGCGTCCTGCACGAACGTCAGCCAGTGGTAGACGCCGAGGTGGGCGGTGCGCGGGTCGTCCGGCGGGAGCTCGTCGGGCATCTCCTCGCTGACGTCGAGCGCGGTGCCCAGCGCGAGGCGCACGTCGTTGAGCGAGGCCAGCCAGGCGTCGGCCTGCTCGGGGCTGAGCTCGATGCGGCCGCCGGTCTCGGGCAGCGTCTGCTCGACGACCTGGGCGGCGCCGTCCTTCGCGTCGATCAGCTCGGGCTCGTGCAGCGAGCGCATGCCGGCGGAGAGGTCCTCGTCGTCGGTGCTGAAGTCGGGCAGCAGCCGGGCCAGGACGTGGTCGTCGGGCTTGGTCGACGGGCCGGTGCGCATGCCGGTGAGCACGGCGAGCTCGTCGGCCGGGTTCTCCTCGTTGCGCCCGGCCAGCATCCGGCGGATCTCGCCGACCAGCCCGCGCAGCACCGCCGCCTCCTGGGCCTCCAGCGTCGTCACGAGGCGGACCCGCGACCCGCGGCCAGCGCGCTTCCAGCCGTTCACCCGCTCACACCTTCTGCATCGTGGCCCAGAGGCCGGCGGCGTGCAGCTTGGCCACATCGCCCTCGATCTTGTCCTTGTCGCCGGCCGACACCGCCGCCCTGCCCTTGTGGTGCACGTCGAGCATCAGCGCGGTGGCCTTCGGCTCCGGGTAGCCGAAGATCTTCTGCAGCACGTACGTGACGTAGGACATGAGGTTGACGGGGTCGTTCCAGACGATCGCCTGCCATGGCACATCGGTGGAGCCGGCCTCATCCACGTCCGGATCCACCACGGTGGTGGGGGTCGACTGCGGCACGGTCATGCCCTCCATGGTGACACCCGGTACATCCCATCTGCACGGTGCATGCCACCTCTAGGCTTCCGGCCATGACCGGAAGTCCGTCCTCCGCGGGGGTCAGCACCGCTCTGCTCACCGACCGCTACGAGCTGACGATGCTCGCCGCGGCGCTGGCGGACGGTACCGCGTCGCGCCACTGCGCCTTCGAGGTGTTCGCCCGCCGCCTGCCGGAGGGCCGCCGCTACGGCGTGGTGGCCGGCACCGCGCGGCTGCTCGAGTCGATCGAGCGGTTCCAGTTCGGCTCCGAGGAGCTGGCCGCGCTGGCCGACGTCGTCGACCCGGACACCTTGCGTTGGCTGGGCGATTACCGCTTCTCCGGCGACATCGACGGCTACCCCGAGGGCGAGCTGTACTTCCCCGGCTCGCCGATCCTCACCGTCACCGGCACCTTCGTCGACGCCGTCGTGCTGGAGACGCTGGCGCTGTCGATCCTCAACCACGACAGCGCGATCGCCTCCGCCGCGGCCCGCATGGTCACCGCGGCCGGCGGCCGGCCGCTGATCGAGATGGGCTCGCGGCGCACCCACGAGGCGGCCGCCGTGGCCTCGGCGCGGGCCGCCTACCTGGCCGGGTTCTCCGCCACGTCCAACCTGGAGGCCGAACGCCGCCACGGCATCCCCACCGCCGGCACCGCGGCGCACGCGTTCACCCTGCTGCACGACGACGAGCTGAGCGCGTTCCGCAGCCAGGTCGCGGCGCTGGGACCGGGCACGACGCTGCTGGTCGACACCTACGACATCCGCCGCGGCATCGAGCTGGCCGTGCAGGCCGCGGGGCCCGAGCTGGGCGCCGTGCGGATCGACTCCGGCGACCTGGGCGAGCTGGCCCGCCAGGCCCGCGAGCAGCTCGACGGCCTCGGCGCCACGAAGACCCGGATCGTGCTGTCGGGTGACCTCGACGAGTACGCGATCGCCTCGCTGCGCGCCGAACCCGTCGACTCCTACGGCGTCGGCACGTCCGTCGTCACCGGCTCGGGCGCGCCGACCGCGGGCATGGTCTACAAGCTGGTCGAGGTCGACGGGCGGCCGGTGGCCAAGCGCAGCGCGTCGAAGGAGTCCCGGGGCGGGCGCAAGTCGGCGGTGCGCCGCTACAAGCCCACCGGCACCGCGATCGAGGAGGTCGTGCACCCCGCCGCCACCCCGGTCGAGCTCGGCCCGCACGACCGGGTGATGCCGGTGCCGCTGGTCCGCGGCGGCAAGACCGTCCCCGGCGTGGAGACCCTGGAGCAGTCCCGGCAGCGGCTGCGCGCCGCGCTGGTGTCCGTGCCGTGGGAGGGGCTCAAGCTCTCCCGCGGCGAACCCGCCCTGCCCACCGTGTTCGAGGGGATGAGCTGACATGCGCGCGCTGATCGTCGTCGACGTGCAGAACGACTTCTGCGAGGGCGGCTCGCTCGCCGTCACCGGGGGCGCCGCCGTCGCGGCCGCCATCTCCGAGCGGCTGCGCGTCGCCGACGGCCCCTGGGACCACGTGGTCGCCACCCGCGACCACCACGTCGACCCGGGCGCCCACTTCTCCGACACCCCCGACTTCGTCGACTCGTGGCCGCCGCACTGCCGCGTCGGGACGCCCGGGGCGTCGTTCCACCCGGAGCTGGACGTGGCCCGCATCGAGGCGGTGTTCAGCAAGGGCGAGTACGAGGCCGCCTACTCGGGCTTCGAGGGCGCCGAGCCGCACGGGGCCCGGCTGGTCGACTGGCTGCGCGGGCGCGGCGTCGACGCCGTGGACGTGGTCGGCATCGCCACCGACCACTGCGTCCGGGCCACCGCCCTGGACGCCGCGGCGGCCGGCTTCGCCACGACCGTCCTGCTGGACTTGTGCGCGGGCGTCGCCCCGGAGACCACCGAGCGCGCCCTGGAGCAGCTGCGGGCCGCCGCCGTCACCGTCCGGTAGGGCGGCGCTCCGACGTCAGCCGAGATCCACGCTCACGTGCTGTGGCGCCTCGGCGACGTCCTGCGCCGACCCGGGATGTACGGCTCGCACGACCGGGGCTGCTGTCCGAGCAGCGGCAACGCTGGTCCGAGCAGGGCGCCTTCACCCCGCTCGGGGTGGTCGGCGCGTTCCTCCACGAGCTGCCGGCCCCGCAGCTCGACGGCGAGGAGTACCGGGCGCTGCGCGACGGGATCGCGGAGCTCACCGCCCTGGACCGCACGTGGTCCGACGTGCAGGCCGCGTTCGGGGAGCCGTCGCTGCTGTCCGGCGGGACGCACCCGGAGTGGCCGAAGGCGCTCTGCTACGCGGCGACCGACCCGGAGCCAGCCCCTGGTGACCTTCCACCTGTGGAACCGGCCGGACTCCGGCCTGGCGGAGCCCGTGCTGCTGGCCGTGCGCACCGACGACGGCCCGTTCGCCGAGCAGTTCGCCTTCACCCCGGAAGGCCTGCGGCGCCGACCGGACTAGACGGCCGGGGCGAACTCGAACTCGCCCTCCCGGACGCCCAGTGCGAACGCCGCCCACTCCGCGTCGGTGTAGTGCAGCGTCAGCCCGGCCATGCTGACGTGCCAGAACGTGACGACCTGGGCCCCGGCGTGCAGGGTGCGGCGCACGCCCTGGGCGATCCGCAGCCCGCCGACCGCGCCGGTGCGCCGCGACGCCGCCGCGGCCAGCAGCTCCCGCCAGGCGGTGTGGTCGAGCTGCAGCATCGGGCCGAGGCCGCGGTCCTTGCTGTCGCGCACGAGGACCCCGCGCGGGCCGGGGGCCACCTCGACGCAGGCACCGCCCGCGCTGTGGCTGGACGTCCGCCACGCGGGACGGTCGGCGGCGGGCACGGCGGCATCGGGCATGCGGCACTCCTGGGGAACGCTCCGGACGGGACCACCGGCGACGCGGGGAGCGGCCGGGGTGTGCGGATGGTAGACCCGCGGACGGCCCGTCCCGTCGGCCCCGCACCGCACCCGATCCGGTGCGCCCGGACCCGGATCGGGTCAGAGGCCCCGCATCCGGAACGGCTCGAAGCCGCGCGCCAGCTCGACCGGGTCGCCGTCCTCGCCGGGGGCGTGGTGCGCGCCGAGCGCCTCGGCCAGCCCGATGCAGCGGGGGCCGTCGAACAGCCCGCACGCGTAGCGCACCGACGTCTCGTCGAGCTCCAGCACGCCGACCCGCAGCTGGTGGATGCCCGGGTAGTGCACCTGGGCGAGGTAGTCGACGCGCAGCGAGCTGGGCGACAGGCCGTCCAGCGGGCCGCCGGTCGGGTAGCCGAGCACGTCCAGGTGCAGCTCGGCGAGCCCGTCGAGGTACCAGCCGGCGAGCGCGACGTTGTTGACGTGGCGGTTGGTGTCCAGGTCGCCGAAGCGGGTGCGGACGTCGAGGCGGAACGGGTAGTTCTCGCGGACCAGCAGCGCCGGGGAGCGCTCCGGGCGCACCGGCTCGGGCCCGGGCATCCGCAGGGCGGACAGTGCGGCGCGGATCTCGTCGGGCAGCGGGGCCGACTCGCCGCGCACGACGTGCACGCTCGTCGACTCGCCGGTGGCCACGCACTCGTCGCCGGCGAAGACGCCGTAGGCGTAGCTGAACGAGGACGTGCCGATGCGGGTGACCCCCACCGCGATCCGGTAGCGGCCGGTGACCCGCAGCGGCGCCAGCACCTCCACCCGCACGGACGCCAGCAGCAGCCGGACCTCGCTGCGCATGCGCGTGACCAGATCGGCGCCGAAGGCGTCGCGCTCGACGGCGACCCGGGCGTCCTCGAACCAGCGCACGAGCGCGTCGCGGCCGATGCGACGGCTGGGGTCGAGGTCGCTGTAGCGGGCCTCGTGCTCGATCCGCACGGGGTACGCGGCGGCCGGAGCGGGACGGAGCTGCGTGGACGTCACGGCGTCATGATGGCGTCCCTCGAACGGGTGTTGACAAGGGCCCCCGCCGCGGATCACACGGGTGAACCTGCTACCCGTCCCACGGAAAGCGCAGGTCACGCGGCCGTCACCTGCTGGCCATCCGGGTGACACCGGACGGACGCGCACCGCGATCCCGGCGTTCCGACCCGGGCCGCGCGGGCGTCCCGGTAGCCTCGCCCGGTGCCTCCCACGACCCAGCTCCCCGGCGTCGCCGAACTCCTGGAAGCGGCGGTCGAGGCGGTGGGCGGGACGCGGCGCGAGGGCCAGGACGCGATGGCCCAGGCCGTCCGCTCGGCCATCGCCACCGGCGAGCACGTCGCCGTGCAGGCCGGCACCGGGACCGGCAAGTCGCTGGCCTACCTGGTGCCCGCCATCCACCACGCGGTGACCAAGGGCAAGACGGTGGTGATCTCCACCGCGACCATCGCGCTGCAGCGCCAGCTGGTCGACCGCGACCTGCCCCGCCTGGCCAAGGCCCTCAAACCGCTGCTCGGGCGGGCTCCGACGTTCGCCATCCTCAAGGGCAGGCGCAACTACCTCTGCCTCAACAAGCTGCACGGCCCCGACGACGTCGACCCCGCCGACGAGCTGTTCGACCCGTTCGCGATCTCGGCGATGGGCCGGGCGGTCAAGCGGCTGCACGAGTGGGCCGACACCACCGAGACCGGCGACCGCGACGAGCTCGTCCCCGGTGTCACCGACGCCACCTGGCGGCAGGTGAGCGTCACCGCGCGGGAGTGCCTCGGCGCGGCGCGCTGCCCGGTCGGCGAGGAGTGCTTCGCCGAGAAGGCCCGCGGCGAGGCCGGCAAGTCCGACATCGTGGTCACCAACCACGCCCTGCTGGCCATCGACGCCATGGACGGGCGCCCGGTGCTGCCCGAGCACGACGTCGTGGTCGTCGACGAGGCCCACGAGCTGGTCGACCGGGTCACCGGGGTGGCCACCGCCGAGCTGACCTCGGGCATCGTGGTCACCGCCGCCCGCCGGGTCGGCAAGCTCGTCGACCAGGACGTGGCCGACCGGCTCCTGGAGGCGGGCGAGGGCCTGGGCATGGTGCTGGAGGACCTGCCGCCCGGGCGCTGGGAGTCGCTGCCGAAGGCGGTGGTGGGTGCGCTGTCGGCGGTGCGCGACGCGGCCGCGTCCTGCAAGGCGTCGCTGGGCGGGGAGCGGCGCGAGGACCCGGAGGCCGCGGGCGGGCGCAAGCAGGCCCAGGCGGCGCTTGAGGAGGTCGCCGACACGGCCGTGCGACTGCTCGGCGCATTCGACGAACCCGACCCGGCCAAGCGCCGCGACGTCGTCTGGCTGGCCGAGCAGGGCCCCGACGGCTCCCGGCACAAAGTGCTGCGGGCTGCCCCGTTGTGGGTGGGCGGGCTGCTGCGCGAGCGGCTGTTCGGGCGCTCGACCATCGTGCTGACCTCGGCGACGCTCGCGCTCGGCGGCAACTTCGACGCGCTGGCCCGGCAGTGGGGGCTGCCGCCGTCGACCGCGGTCGCCGCGGCGGGCGACGACCCCGTGCCCGACCCGTCCGCGCCGAAGTGGTCGGGCCTGGACGTCGGCTCCCCGTTCGCGCACGCCCGCAGCGGCATCCTCTACATGGCCAAGCGGCTTCCCCCGCCCGGGCGCGACGGCCTGCCGCCGTCGTACCTGGACGAGATCGCCGGGCTGGTGGAGGCGGCGGGCGGGCGCACGCTGGGGCTGTTCTCGTCGATGCGGGCGGCCAAGCAGGCCACCGAGGCGCTGCGCGGCCGGCTGGACACCCCGCTGCTGTGCCAGGGCGAGGACTCGACGATGCAGCTGGTCAAGAAGTTCGCCGAGGACGAGGAGACCTCGCTGTTCGGCACCCTGTCGCTGTGGCAGGGGGTCGACGTGCCCGGCCCGTCGCTGTCGTGCGTGATCATCGACCGGATCCCGTTCCCCCGCCCGGACGACCCGTTGGTGGCGGCCCGGCAGCGGGCCACCGACTCCCGCGGCGGCAACGGCTTCCTGTCGGTGTCGGCCACGCACGCCGCGCTGCTGCTGGCCCAGGGCGCCGGGCGGCTGCTGCGCGGGATGGACGACCGCGGCGTCGTGGCGATCCTCGACCCGCGCCTGGCCACCGCGCGCTACGGCGCCTTCCTGCGGGCGAGCCTGCCGCCGTTCTGGACCACCGACGACCGCGACAAGGTCCACGCGGCCCTGCGCCGCCTCCGCGGCGCCACCTGACCCACCCCGTCCCGGGTCACGCGAGCTCGGACTGGAAGGGGGCCGGGAAGCGGGTGGTGAAGCGGACGGGGCCCAGCAGCGCTTCGAGCGCATGCGCTCGGGCCTCGATCTCGGCGGTGGCTTCGACGCCGACGTCCGTGAGCATCCGCACGGCGATCGTGCCGTCCTTGCGCTGGGTCCAGCCGCCGGCGATGCGCCCGTCCACCCACACCGCGGGGCCACCGTTGCCGTTGCGGTCGAACATCACCGGCACGTGCCCGGGATCGAGGTGGAAGGCGCGGTTCTTCCAGCCCATCGTCGACGGGTCGAGGCCGGGCAGCAGGACCGCGGACGGTTCGACCGGGCCCACCGGGTCGACGTCGTCGGGCAGGACGTGGCCGGTGCCCTCGTCGACCTCCACGGCGACCGCCCCGACGTCGGCGAGCGCCCGCTTCGTGGTCGCGACCGTCCACCCCGCCCACCACTGCAGGTCGGTCGCCAGGCCCGGGCCGAACACCCGCAGCCAGCGGCGGGCCAGCTCGGCCGCGTGCCCTCGCTGGTCGGCGCCGTCGGCGTCGAAGCCGTCGGGGAACCAGGCGTCCGCGGACGCCCAGCGGTACTGGCCGTTGATCCACGAGCCGGTGGGCCGGGCCCGCAGCACGCGGCCCTGGAAGCCGAGCACCAGCAGCACCCGGGTGTGCGCGGCCTGGGTGGTCGCGAACGTCCCGCTGCCCACCGGCACCGGCAGCGCGATCCCGGGCAGCGTCGCGCCCACCTCGCGGGCGGTGAGCGGACCGCTCGCCGCGAGCAGCTCGCCGACCTGCACGGCGGCGTCGGCGAACCACTCCGCCGGCCGGGCCACGCCCCCCGCCTCCAGCATCGTGAGCAGTTGGCGCCGCTGCACCGCCGCGATCTTCACGGTCGCGGCGTGGTGCGCGGTGCGGGCCGCCGCGTGCCCGAACACCCACAGCGTGCGGCGCATGGCGTGGTGGCGAAGCAGGGTGCGCTCGTCGTAGAGCGCGGCCTCCAGCGTGGTCAGGTCGGGCCGGACCATCCGCGCCGCAGCCGACAGGTAGACGCTGACCGGGTCGCTGGAGTGCAGCGCGACGAGCCCGTCGGCGATCGCGACGACGTCGTCGGTGCGGGCGGCGGCCACGTGCCGCTGCCGCACCGCCAGCCGGGCCCGACGCTCGGCGACGTCGATGCGGCGGATCACCGGGGCAGCATGCCAGGCGGGCTACGGCCGGTCTGGGGTGGTGGTGACGACGCAGGTCATCGACCCCGGGGCGACCTCGGTGAAGCCCGCGTCCCGGACGGCGACGGCCTCCCCGGAGCGGGCCATGGCGCACAGCGCGTCCCACCGCTCGCCCTCGGCGTCGCGCACCGCGAACGGCGGCACCTCGGTGAGCCCGCGGGCGGCGGCGAACAGCATGGAGGCGTGCCCGACCTGGGCGGCGGCCTTGCCCACCGACATCTCCAGCCCGGCGTTGAGCCAGATGACCGGCTGCCCCGGCGGGGGCGGGCCGGGCTCGTCGGGGTCGAGGTCGGTGCCGCCGATCTGCAGCCGCGACACGGTCCGGGGCACCTCGTCGACCGGGCCCGGAACGAGCGCCCTGACCTGGGCCGGGTTGTCCTGCGGGCCGACGGTCCAGGTGACGCCGGGCAGCTCCTGCACGGCCGTCCAGTGCGCGGTGCGGGCCCGGCGCGCTATCTTGCGGATGCGGTTGCCCACCCACGTCGCCACCGGCTCGGCCCACTCCCCGCCCGGCTGGGCGCGCGGGTCGAGGCAGACGGCGAGGGCGGCGGCGGCCGCGGCCTCCAGCACGGGCGTGCGCGCGGCCGGCGGGCGCTCCAGCCGCAGCACCATCGTCATGGCCCGGACGATGCCGTCGGGTTCGGGCGGGATGGTCGTCGGCCCGCCCAGGTAGCGCGCGGCGACGGGCTCCAGCGCGGCGGTCATGGGATGGGCACCCGGCGCAGCACGCCCTCGGCCTCGTCGGCGCGCTCCACCTCCTCGCGGGTGAGCCCGAGGACGAACAGCACCACGTCGAGGTAGGGGTGCGACAGCGCCGTGTCGGCGACCTCCCGCAGCGCGGGCTTGGCGTTGAACGCGATGCCCAGCCCGGCCGTGGTGAGCATGTCGATGTCGTTGGCCCCGTCGCCGACGGCCACGCACTGCTCCAGTGGCACCCCGAACTTCCCGGCGAACCGGCGCAGCGCCTCGGCCTTGCCGGGGCGGTCGACGACGTCGCCGACCACCCGGCCGGTGAGCCTGCCGTCGACGACCTCCAGCTCGTTGGCCGCGCAGAAGTCCAGGTGCAGCTCGCGGGCCAGCGGGGTGATGACCCGGGTGAACCCGCCGGAGACCACGCCGCAGCGGAAGCCGAGGCGCTTGAGGGTGCGGATGGTCGTGCGCGCGCCCGGGGTGAGCGCCAGCTCGGCGGCCACGTCCTCCAGCACCGACTCGGGCAGCCCGGCCAGCGCGGCGACGCGGCGGTGCAGCGACTGGGCGAAGTCGAGCTCGCCGCGCATGGCCGCCTCGGTGACCGCGCGGACCTCGGCCTCGGCCTCGGCGCCCGCCCTGGCCGCCAGCATCTCGATGACCTCGCCCTGCACGAGCGTGGAGTCGACGTCGAAGACGATCAGCCGCTTGCTGCGCCGGCCGAGCCCGTGGCGTTCGACGGCCACGTCGACGCCGGCCGCGTGCGCGACCTCGACCAGCTTCGCGCGCAGGGTGCCCGGCGGGTAGTGCGAGGACCCGCGCCCGGGGACCGGGGAGACCAGCAGCTCCAGCGCGGTGACCGGGTAGTCGGCCACCCGCCGGATCGCGTCGATGTTGGCGCCCACGTCGGCGAGCGCCTGCGCGATCGACCCGAACGCCTTGGCCGTGATGGGCGCGCCGGTGAGCACCACGACGTGCGTGGACAGCGGCCGCGCCGACTCGTCGTCGGCCTCGATGACCGAGGTCTGCACGGTCATGGCGATGCTGGCCATCGCCTGCTCGACCGCCTCCTGCAGGGCCTCGGGGTCGTGCCGGGCCACGACCAGCGCCCCGAGGCTCAGCTGGCCGCGGATCACGACCTGCTCGACGTCGAGGAGGTCGACGCCGTGGCGGGTGAGCGCGGCGAAGAGCACCGAGCTCACCCCGGGCCGGTCGGGCCCGGTGACGGTGATGAGGACGCTGGTGCCGTTCGGAGCGCTCTCGGTCACCGGGACTTGGGGTCGCCGTCCGGCTGGGTCTCCGGGCCGATGGCCTGGCTGGCCTTCTCACCCGGGTCGGAGTGCCCGCCGATGTGCGCCTCGTTGCGGAACCGCTCCACGAGGTGCGGGTAGTGCAGCTCGAACGCCGGGCGCTCGGAGCGGATCCGCGGCAGCTCGGTGAAGTTGTGCCGCGGCGGCGGGCAGCTGGTGGCCCATTCCAGCGAGTTCCCGAAGCCCCACGGGTCGTCCACCGTGACCACGCGGCCGTAGCGGTAGCTGCGGAAGACGTTCCAGATGAACGGCAGCGTCGAGGCACCGAGGATGAACGCGCCGACCGAGGAGATCGAGTTCAGCACGGTGAAGTCGTCGGTGGGCAGGTAGTCGGCGTAGCGGCGGGGCATGCCCTCGTTGCCCAGCCAGTGCTGCACCAGGAACGTCATGTGGAACCCGACGAAGGTCAACCAGAAGTGGGCCTTGCCCCAGGTCTCGTCGAGGAAGCGGCCGGTCATCTTCGGGAACCAGAAGTAGATGCCGGCGTAGGTGGCGAACACGATCGTGCCGAACAGCACGTAGTGGAAGTGGGCCACCACGAAGTAGGTGTCCGAGACGTGGAAGTCCAGCGGCGGCGAGGCCAGCAGGACCCCGGTCAGGCCGCCGAACAGGAAGGTGGCCAGGAACCCGATGGAGAACAGCATCGGGGTCTCGAAGGTCAGCTTGCCCTTCCACATGGTGCCGATCCAGTTCACGAACTTGATGCCGGTGGGCACCGCGATCAGGAACGTGGTCAGCGAGAAGAACGCCAGCAGCACCGCGCCGGTGGCGTACATGTGGTGCGCCCACACCGCGATCGACAGCGCCCCGATCGCGATCGTCGCGTAGATCAGGGTCTTGTAGCCGAACATCGGCTTGCGGCTGAACACCGGGAAGATCTCCGACACGATGCCGAAGAACGGCAGCGCGACGATGTAGACCTCGGGGTGGCCGAAGAACCAGAACAGGTGCTGCCACAGGATCACCCCGCCGTTGGCCGGGTCGAACACGTGGGCACCGAGGTGGCGGTCGGCCAGCAGGCCCAGCAGCGCGGCGGTGAGCACCGGGAACGCGATCAGGATGAGGATCGCGGTGACGAAGATGTTCCAGGTGAAGATCGGCATCCGGAACATCGTCATCCCGGGCGCGCGCATGCAGACGATCGTGGTGATGAAGTTGACGCCACCCAGGATCGTGCCCAGACCACCGACCGTCAGTCCGACGATCCACAGGTCGGCGCCCGCGCCCGGCGAGCGGATCGCGTCCGACAGCGGGGTGTAGGCGAACCAGCCGAAGTCGGCCGCGCCGCCCGGGGTCAGGAAGCCCGACATGACGGTCAGGCCGCCGAACAGGAACAGCCAGTAGGAGAACGCGTTCAGCCGCGGGAACGCCACGTCCGGGGCGCCGATCTGCAGCGGCACGATGTAGTTCGCGAAGCCGAACAGGATCGGCGTGGCGTAGAGCAGCAGCATGATCGTGCCGTGCATGGTGAACAGCTGGTTGTACTGCTCGTTGGACAGGAACTGCTGTCCGGGCACCGCGAGCTCGCCGCGCATCAGCAGCGCCATCGCCCCGCCGGCCAGGAAGAACCCGAACGACGTGACCAGGTAAAGGATCGCGATGTCCTTCGGGTCCGTGGTCCGCAGCATCTTCAGGAAGGTGGATCCCTTGGCCGTACGGCGCGCCGGGTACGGGCGCGTCGCGATCGGCTTGGGGGCGACGGCAGTCACAGAGCCTCCTGCACTGGCCTTGCGGGGTCGGGTGGAGCTGCGTGGATCGTAGCTCTACTGGCCGTCGAAGGCGCGGGCCGGGGGCCGGGACCCACCCGTCGGGACGGGCGTCACACGCCCGGTCACCGTCACCCCGGCCAGCTCCAGCGCGTGGCCCGCTCGGCGAACTCGTCCGCGCGCTCCACGATCCCGAACGCGCGCCGCGGGGCGATCTCCACGAGCAGGTTGGCATCGAGGAACTCCGCGGTCAGGTCGGGGGCGATCGGCACGTACTTGGCGAGGTAGCGCTCCACCCAGGCCCGCCGGCGGGCCGGATCGGCGAGCACCGAGGCCCGGCCCTCGACCGACAGGCATTCGACGGTGTCGTCCGCGGCCACCGACACCCACGGATTGGCCGCCAGGTCGGCCGCCTTCCGCGAACGCGGGCCGCAGGAGAAGGCGAAGCGCTGCTCGGTGTCGTCCCAGACGCCCCACACCGGCAGCGCGTGCGGCCGGCCCGCCCCCGAGACCGTGACGACCCAGTAGTTGCGCCCGGAGCGCAGCTTCTCCGCGGCCCACGACCACGACAGCGGCACCCAGGCCGCCGTGTCGACGCCGTAGTCGGGCATGTGGGGGCGCTCGGCCCGCGGCTCGCGGGCGGGGTCTGCGCTCATGGGGCGACCGTAGAGCGCGGGCGGTTCTCGACCTTCGTCCATTTGGGCGGTCCGCCGACCGGCCCTGAACCTGTGGCCGTCCGATCACCGTGTGACGGGAACGCAGCTCACGAGCCGAGCGGGGGAACCATGATCGACCCGACCGGGATCCCGGTGATCGACGGCGACATGGACGCGCTCGCCCGGCACGCCGACGACCTGGTCTCCGCGGGTGCCGGCATCGCGGACACCGGGGCCCGCGTGCACTCGACCTGGCAGCAGCTCGCTCCCGTGTACGACGCACCCGAGGTCGGTCGGCTGCTGCTCAGCACGGCGCCGGTGCAGCGGACGGCCGCGTCGATGGGCGAGGACGTCTCCACGGTGGGCCGGATCCTGGCCGGCTACGCGTCCGAGGTGCGCGTGATCCAGGACCGGCTCGACGCCCTGCGGGCCGATGCCTCGGCGTTCGTCGCCGGCGTCACCGACGAGCCCACCGCCGAGGAGGCGGACCGAAGCAACGCGATGCTGTCGCAGGTCAACGCGGCCGTCGCGGACTTCGACGACGCGCAGCGCCGGTGCGCCAACGCGATCAACGCGCTGTACGGGGGCACGACCTACCGGGCCGACGACGGCGACGGCCGCCTCGACCCCGGCGAGTTCGGCAGCACGGCGGCGGACCTGGACGCCGCCGCCCGGGGCGGCGCGCTGCCATGGGGCGCCCAGGAGGCACCTCCCGAGGAGGACCACGGCCTGCTGTCCACGATCGGTCACACCGTGCTGGACGTGGTCGGGCTGGTGCCGGTCATCGGCGAGGTGGCCGACGGCGCGAACGCCCTCTGGTACCTGGCCGAGGGCGACGAGCTCAACGCCGCGCTGTCGGCCGCGGCGATGGTGCCGGTCGCCGGGTGGGTGGCGACCGGGGGGAAGTTCGCGGTCAAGGGGTACAAGGCGGTGCGCACCCTGGACGACGCGCGCATGTTCGTCCGCGGCAAGCCGCCGATGGTGCCCGACGGCGCCACGCGGCTGCCGTTCGGAAACCCGAGGTACAAGGGCGAGCGCTACGAGTGGATCAATCCGGCGGACGGCAAGAAGGTGCGCTGGGAGGCGCACGGCCGCGACCCGTCCCGCCCGCCGACCGAGAACGCGGGCGCCGGTCCGATCTACCGGGAGAAGGTCGGCAACCACTACCTCGACGCGCAGGGCGGCAAGCACACCAAGAACTCGGTGGAGAACCCGAACTCGTCGGCCTACAGGGAGGAAGCCGCGAACGCGACCCACATCCCCTACCCACAGGGCCTGCCCGCGCCCGGGTCGCACCGCGTCGTGGTGCCGAACGTCGCCGCGCTGGCGCCCGACGCGGCCGACCTGGCCGGTCCGGGAGGGGACGGCGGATGACCCGCATCATCGAGGGCGACACGATCGGCGCGGCGGACTGCCTGGCCCTGGTGCGCGGGCTCACCAGCAGTGACCGGGAGGAGCGGCTGGGTGCGGCCGTGGTCGCCGGCGACTGGTTCGGCGGTGGCGGCCTCGACTACACCGAGGACGTCACGGCCGCGTGGGTCCTGGCCTGGGCCGCGGTCCGGGAGCCGCCGGGCGGGCTGGTCCGCGCCGACATGCTGGACTCGCTGGAGAGCCTGGCGGCCGACGACCGCGCGCCGGCGGCCGCGCTGCGGTTGGTGACCACCGCGCTCGACCGGGCGGACGTCTCCCCCGCCGAACTCGACTTCTACGACGGCCTCGTCGAGGCGCTGGCCCGCCCCGGCCCCGCGAGCCCGGGCGGCAGCGGGCGCCCGCTCGGCGCCCAGCGCTGCCTGGCGCTGGTGCGGGGCCTGGCCAGCGGGGTCGACGCCGACCGCAGGGCGGCCGCGACCGCGGTCGCCGGCCACGCCGCGGCCGGCGACCTGGACGCCGGGGAGTCCTCGACCGTCGCGACGGTCCTGGCGTGGGCCGTCGAGCTGGAACGTCGTCCGGCCCGGCCGGTGCTGCTGTCTGCGCTGCTCGTGCTGGCCGAGCGGGGCAGCGTGCCGGCGCGCGTGCTCGACCGGGTCGTGACGCACCTGGCCGGCGCGCGGCTCGACCCGGTCGAGGAGGGCTTCCTCGCCGACCTGACGGCCGCGCTGCACCGGCCGCGCTGATCAGCGCATCGGGGTGAACAGCTCCTCGAACAGCTCCGGGGCCGCGGCCGGGTTGACCGGCGGGTCGACGATGTAGAACTCGGTGCCCAGCCCCATCGCGAACACCGCGTCGGGCATGGCCAGCAGGAAGTGGTCGGGGGCGATCTGGCTGGCGTGCGCGCGCATCGCGGCCCGCTTCTCGTCGGCGAAGTCGACGGCCTCGACCCGGTGGGTGATCTCCGCCTCCGGCTTGCCGACCTCGGGGAGCTCCTCGGGGGGCGTGAACTCCCGGCCCTCCTCCTGCGCCATCCCCCGCATGCCGCGGGTGAGCCAGTCGCGGTTGGTGGTGTTCTGGGCGATCACCGGCACCGCCGACAGCTCGCCGGCGCGCTTGCCGACGCGGTGCACCTGGATGTGGTCGGGGTGGCCGTAGCCGCCGTTGTCGTCGTAGATCGTCAGGACGTCGGGCTCCTCCTCGTCGAGGATGACCGACAGCATGCGCGCGGCGTGGTCGACGTCGGCCCGCCAGAAGCAGTGCGGCGCGTCGTTGGTGGCCTCGCCCTTCATCCCGGAGTCGGTGTAGCCGAGGAACTCCACCCGCTTCGCCCCGATCGCCGCGGCGGCCGCGTAGCACTCCGCGGCGCGGCGCACCGAGAGGTTCTCCCCCGGTGCGAGCACCCCCGGGACCGGCTCGCCCAGCTCGCCGCGGGTGGCGAAGACGAGCACGACCCGGTGCCCGGCCGCCGCGGCCCGGGCCAGCGTGCCGGCCACGGTGATCGATTCGTCGTCGGGGTGCGCCTGGAAGGAGACGATGGTGCCCACGGCGGGAGGCTATCCGGCGGAGCCGGGGGCGACCGAGGGCAGCACCGGCCGCCCTGGTCCACTGTGGGTCATGGCTGACGACGAACTGGTCGAGCGGGTCCGCGCGCTGCGGTCGCAGGGACGCTCACCCAAGGACATCGCCCGGGCCACCGGTGCCCGTCCGGCCGAGGTCACCCGGATCGTGCGCGAGCTGGGTCGCGACGCCCACCGCGCCGAAGCCGGCACCCTGGTCGGCGTGTGGGTCAGCCGGGGGTGGAGCGCCGGGCTGGGGGTCCCCGACGACCACCCCGACTGGGACGACGACCCCGACGCCGGCATGGAGGGGCTGGTCTCGGTGCTGCTCGCCCGGCGCGACCGACCGCAGCGGCTGTCGGTGTGCGGCTACCTGGTCGACACGTACTGCCTCGGCGTCAAGAACGCGCTCGGCCCGATGGTGATGGGCGACCGGGAGCTGGCCGACTTCCGCCCGATGTTCTTCCAGGCCATGGAGCCGGTGGAGGCGCCGGCGGAGCTGGCCCGCCACCTCGTCCTCGGCGCCGTGGAGTACGCCCGCACGCTCGGCTTCCAGCCGCACCCCGACTTCGCGGCGGTGGCCGGGCACCTGGGTGAGCTGCCCGGCGGGAGCGTGCTGACCTTCGGCCGCGACGGCGTCCCCACCTACATCTCGGGCCCGGACGACGACCCGGCGCGGGTGGTCCGCACCCTGACCCGCACGGTCGGCCCGGACGGCTTCCACGCCGTCACCCACGCCTGACAGCCGCCGGACGAGGGCCGGTCAGCCGAGGATGCGGGTGAGGGCCGGGCCGATGTCGGCCGGGCGGCGGACGACGCCGCTGGTGCCGCCCAGGCGCCCGACCAGGCCGGCCGCGGCCGCCTCGGCCTCCGCGCCGCCCACCGGGACCAGCACGTGCAGCCGGTCGATCCCGGCCAGCGCGCTGGCCGGCTCGTCGC
Source organism: Pseudonocardia lacus (assembly GCF_018531445.1). Taxonomy (GTDB): domain Bacteria; phylum Actinomycetota; class Actinomycetes; order Mycobacteriales; family Pseudonocardiaceae; genus Pseudonocardia; species Pseudonocardia lacus. Next base: position 21,632 of record NZ_JAHDTH010000016.1, on the reverse strand, counting down.
CGCTGGTGTGCAGGCAGTCCGACAGCAGCAGCACGAGCTTCTCCTCGGCCACCGCGCCGGACAGCTGCACCGACGCGGCCCGCAGGGCGGCGGCCAGGTCGGTGGTGCCGTGCCCGCGCAGCCCGACCAGCTCGGCCACCAGCTCCTGGGGCGCGCGGCGCACCCCGCGGGCCTGCAGGACCCGCACGTCCTGGCCGAAGGCCAGCACCGAGGACTCCAGCTTGCCGCCCATCGCGTCGTCGGCCAGCACGACGCCGGCGGCGGCCACCGAGGCCAGCGCGACCGCCAGGCCCTGCATCGAGCCGGACATGTCCACCGCGAGGCAGACCGCCCGCCGGTGCGCGGTCCAGGTGCGGGTGACGACGTCGTCGACCCCGGGCCGGCGCGTCCCGGCCGGGTCCCAGGCGTCCAGGGTGCGGTCGAGGTCCAGGTCGCCGTCGAGCCTGCGGGAGGCGCCCAGCTTGCGGGTGCCGCGCGAGCGGCTCGGCCCGATCCGGGCCATCCGCAGGTAGACGCGCCCGGCCAGCCGGCGCGCCGCGGCGCGCAGCTGCTCGTCGGTGGCCACGGCCAGGTCGGCGAGCATCGCGGCGGCGGCGTCGGGGTCCTGCTGGGCGAGCGCCTCGAACGCCTGCTCGTCGAGCTCGCCCAGCTCCGGCGACACCTCCTCGAAGCCCTCGTGCCGGGCGCTCAGCTGCTGGCGGCTCGTCGTGCGCCCGGCCCGCTCCCGACCGGGCCGCGAGCGGGGCTGGAAGCCTGCCGGGGGTTCCGGCAGGCCGTCAGCTTTTCCCTGGCCGTCCGAGGAGGTGTCGCTGTCGGACTCCTGGCCGGGTTCGCCGTCCTCGTCGGGCCAGAACCTGTCCAGCAGCTCGTCGATCACCGACTCGGGGGTGCGGTCGACGCCGTCGGCGATCCGGATGCGCCCGGACAGCGCGGCGTGCGCGGCGTCGCGGCCGGTCTCCTTGCGGAGCATGCCCTCGCCGCGCAGGTCGGACAGGCCGACCAGCATCGTGGCCAGGTCGATCGAGCCGCGCACCGACGAGCCCATCCGCACGTCGCGGTGCTCGCGGGTGGCCCGGGTGAGCGCCACGGCCAGCTCGACGGCCCGGCCGTCGAGGCCGGTGACCGAGCCGGTGATCGTGCGCTCGGCCGGCTCGTCCTGGTAGCCCAGCACGACCCGGCACATGCGGTCGGCGATGGCCTGGCTGACCCGGGCGGTGCCCACCGCGTCGAACGGGTTCATCGCCGCGATCAGCCGGAAGCCCTTGTCGGCGTGCACGTGGCCCAACCGCGGGACCACGATCTCACCCTCGGTGAGCACCGTGATCAGGACGTTGAGGGTCTCCTCCGGGATGCGGTTGAGCTCCTCGAGGTAGAGCAGCCCGCCTTCGCGCATCGCGGTGAGCAGGGGGCCGTCCACGAACGCCCCGGGGTGGTAGCCCTCGGCCAGCACCTGGGCCGGGTCGAACTGGCCGACCAGCCGGGCCGGGGTCAGCTCGGCGTTGCCCTCCACGAACACCATCTGCCGGCCGCTCTCGCCGGCGATCGACCGCAGCAGCGTCGACTTCCCGGTGCCCGGCGGCCCCTCCAGCACGACGTGCCGCCCGGTCGCCAGCGCGACGGTGAGCACCTCCCGCTCCCGCCGCAAACCGACCACTGCTTCTGCCACCGAACCTCCTCGTCCGCGCCGGCGTCCGCCTCGGACACCGGATTCAGTATCAGGAAAGCCACCGCCGGAGCACCAGGTGTCCGACGGTGGCTTTCGTGACGTTGCTGTGCGGAAGGTCAGCTGTCGTACATGATGACGCCGCGGATGTTCTTGCCGTCGTGCATGTCCTGGTAGCCCTGCGCGACCTCGTCGAGGCTGTAGGTCTTGGTGATCAGCTCGTCGAGCTTGAGCACGCCCTCGCGGTAGAGCTGCAGCTGGCGCAGGATGTCCCAGTTCGGGTTGGAGTGCCCGAACAGCGCGCCCTGCAGCCGCTTCTGCATCAGGGTGATGTCGGACAGCGCGATCGGCACGCCGACCTCGGTGATGTCGCCCAGGCCGGTGACGACCACGGTGCCGGCCTTGCGGATCGAGGCCATGGCCTGCCCGACGTGCTCGCCCTTCACCACGCCGACGGTCACGATCGCCGAGTCGGCGCCCTGCCCGTTGGTGAACTGCTTGGCCAGCTCGGTGGCCTCCTCCATGGACTCCACGGCGTGCGTGGCGCCCAGCTCCTGGGCCTTCTCGCGCTTGAACGCGATCGGGTCCACGGCGATGATGTTCGACGCCCCGGCGTGCGCGGCGCCCTGCACGGCGTTGATGCCGATGCCGCCGATGCCCATGACGATCGTGGTGTGGCCGGGCTTGACCTCGGCGGAGTTGACCGCCGAGCCCCAGCCGGTGCCGACGCCGCAGCCGACCAGGCAGGCCTTGTCCAGCGGGATGTCGTCGGGGACCTTGACCGCCGAGTCGGCGGACGTCGTGGTCACCTGCAGGAACGTGGAGATGCCGCACATCTGGCCGACCGGGTCGCCGCCCTCGGCCAGGTGGATGCGGTAGTCGTTCGGGTCGCCCCAGCGCGAACCGGTCAGCAGGGTGGCGCCCAGGTCGCACAGGTTCTGCTGGCCGGAGGCGCACCAGCGGCAGTGCCCGCAGGAGGGCAGGAACGAGAAGACGACGTGGTCGCCTTCCTTGAGGCCCTTGTTGTTGCGCCCGGCCTTGGTGACGATGCCGGCGCCCTCGTGGCCACCGGCGAACGGGTACTTGCCGACCGGGATGTCGCCGGTGGCGACGTGGTCGTCGGAGTGGCACATGCCGGAGGCCACCAGCTGGACCTGGATCTCGTTGTCCTGCGGGTCGTCGACCTCGAGATCGACCACCTCGTACTTGCCGGGGGCCTGGCGGATCACCGCTCCGCGGGTCGACAGCTTTGCCATCTCTGATCTCCTTCGATCGACGTCATCGCCGTTCATAGCAGCGCATGCATGCGTTGGGAAGGTCTACGAAACGTGGCCCGCCGGAGGTCACGCAGTAGAGTGCGCCGCGCATCCCCACCATAGGAGGGCCGTCGTGACGGAGCTGTTCAACGCCGCTGTGTACCTCACCGAACGACGGGTTGCGGAGGGCGACGGACAGCGGATAGCGCTGCGTCATCCGCGTGGCTCGCACACGTACGAACAGCTCTCCGCCGAGGTGCGCCGCGTCGCCGGCGGGCTCGCCGCGCTCGGTGTACGGCCCGAGGAGCGGGTCATGCTGTGCATGACCGACGACGTCGAGCTGGCCACCGGGATCCTGGCCGCGATGTACCTCGGCGCCGTCGCGGTGCCGACATCGACCATGCTCACCGGCGGCGAGCTGGCCAAGCTGGTGGTCGACTCGCGGGCCCGGGTGCTGCTGGGCAGCCGGGAGTTCGCCGGCTCGGTCGTGGCCGCCGCACAGGGCGCCCCCGACCTCGGCCACCTGGTGCTCACCGGCGACACCGCGCCCGACGTGCCCGGCGTGACCACGCTGACCTGGGACCGGCTGCGCGAGGCCGCGCCCGTCGAGGCGGCCTACGCCACCTGGGACGAGTCGCCCGCGCTGTGGCTCTACACGTCGGGCACCACCGGCACCCCCAAGGGCGCGATGCACCGCCACACCGACATCCGGTTCGTCGCCGAGACCTACGGCGCGCAGGTGCTCGGCGTCCGCCCCGACGACGTCTGCCTGTCGGCGGCCAAGCTGTTCTTCGCCTACGGCATCGGCAACTCGCTGTTCTTCCCGCTCGCGGCCGGGGCGAGCGCGGTGCTGGAGCCCTCGCGGCCGAACCCGCGGCTCTACGCCGACCGGATCGCCGAGCACGGGGTGACGCTGTTCTTCGGCGGGCCCAGCTTCTGGGGGCCGCTGATGGCCGCCGACTTCCCCCGCGAGACGTTCGCGACCGTCCGCAACGGGATCTCCGCCGGCGAGGCGCTGCCCGCCCGGATGTACCACGGCGTCCTGGAGCAGTACGGCTTCGAGATCCTCGACGGCATCGGCTCCACCGAGGCGCTGCACATCTTCATCTCCAACGTCGCCGGCAAGGTCGTGCCGGGCAGCTCGGGCTTCCCGGTCCCGGGCTACCGGGTCGAGCTGCGCCGCCCGGACGGCTCGGTGATCGACCGGCCCGGCGAGCCGGGGATGCTGTTCGTCGCCGGCGAGTCGGTCTGCACCGGCTACTGGTGCCGCACCGCGGTGAACCGGGCGGTGTTCCAGGGCGAGTGGATGCGCACCGGCGACCAGTACGTGCTCGGCGAGGACGGCAGCTACACGTGCCTGGGCCGCGCCGACGACGTGTTGAAGGTGGGCGGGATCTGGGTGAGCCCGGCCGAGGTGGAGACCCGGCTGCTGGAGCACCCGGACGTGGCCGAGGCCGTGGTCGTGGGCGTGCCCGACGAGGACGGCCTGGACAAGCCGGTCGCCTACATCGTGCCGCGGCCCGGCCGGCACGTCGACGAGGCCGAGGTGATCGCGTTCTGCCGGGCCGGGATGGCGGCGTTCAAGCGCCCCCGCCGGGTGATCGAGATCGACGAGCTGCCCAAGACCGGCACCGGCAAGATCCAGCGCTTCCGGCTGCGGGCCCTGGCGGCCCAGGTCGCCCCTCCCCCGTCCCTGCCCACCGACGTCGCCGAGGCCCAGGCCTGACCGTCGTCAGCGGTGGGTCCGCGCTGCCCGCACCGCGATGAGCAGGCAGCCCGCCCCCAGCAGCACGCCGTGGGCGATGCGCAGCTCGGGCCCGGTGAAGAACTGCGGCAGGAACAGCACCATCCCGAGCGCGAACGGCACCCCGACCCAGCCCGGGCGCAGCGCCAGCGCGGTCAGGACGCCCGCGACGGCCAGCAGCACCAGCCCGACGCCGAACACCGCGACCTGCGTCGGGCCCATCCGGATGGCCTCGGCCATCGCCGGCAGGTCGGGCCGGTCGCTGAGCGCGTTGAGCGCGAACGTCTCGGCGCCGTAGTAGGTGAGGGTCATGGCGGCGCCGGTCCACCACACGACGAGCGCGGCGCGCGCCGTCGCGGTGCCGAGCCGGTCGCGCAGGGCGAGCAGGCCGAGGCCGACCAGCAGGAACCCGGCCGCGGCCGCCAGGTGCCCGGCGAGCCACGCGGGCGAGGCGAACGCCTCCGGCATGCCCTCGGGGGCCTGGTCGGCCCAGGGGCGCAGCACTGGGTAGGCGACGAAGAGCAGACCGGCCGCCGCGAAGGGCACGGTGCCGGCGGACACGCGGGCGGTCGGCGCGGGGGCGGTGATCGTGGACACGGGCGGATCCTCCTGTTTGAGAGCGGTGCTCTCTGATGAGTGCAATGTTGCCGAGACAGCCGCTCACTGTCAAGAGCACTGCTCTGCACATTAATCGTTCGACAGCATTAGCGCGATTCGACAGCGACCTGTAGAGTTTCGGCCGTCCGCCCCGCCGCGCCTGGAGGAGCCCGATGACGAGCACCGTCGATCCGGACCGCGAGGCCGTCCCGAAGGTGTCCTTCGACGCCGAACCCGGCTCGTACCGGCACTGGCACCTCGACCTCGACGGCGCGGCCGACACGGGCGTCGCCCACCTCCGGCTCGACGTCGCCGAGGACGGCGGGCTCGTCCCCGGCTACGAGCTGAAGATGAACAGCTACGACCTGGGCGTCGACATCGAGCTCTACGACGCCACCCAGCGGCTGCGCTTCTCCCACCCCGAGGTCCGCGCGGTCGTGCTGACCAGCGCCCGGGAGCGCAACTTCTGCGCCGGCGCGAACATCCGCATGCTGGCCGGCTCGCCGCACCCGTGGAAGGTCAACTTCTGCCGGTTCACCAACGAGACGCGCAACGGCATCGAGGACGCCACCGAGAACTCCGGCCAGACCTGGATCGCGGCGGTGAACGGCACCGCAGCCGGCGGCGGCTACGAGATGGCGCTGGCCTGCGACCACATCATGCTCATCGACGACAACTCCTCCACCGTCGCGCTGCCCGAGGTGCCGCTGCTGGGCGTGCTGCCCGGCACCGGCGGGCTCACCCGGGTGACCGACAAGCGCCGCGTCCGCAAGGACCGCGCCGACGTCTTCGCCACCAGGTCCGAGGGCGTGCGGGGCAAGCAGGCCGTCGAGTGGCGCCTGGTCGACGAGGTCGTCCCCAAGCGCCAGTGGGACGAGAAGGTGGCCGGGCGGGCCGCCGAGGCCGCCGCCCGGTCGAGCCGCCCCACCGGCGCCACCGGCATCGACCTGCCGCCGCTGCAGCGCACCGAGACCCCCGACGGCATCAGCTACCAGCACGTGCGGGCCGCCTTCGACCGCGACCGCGGGCTCGTCGAGATCACCGTCCTGGGCCCGGAGGGCGACGTCCCGGACACCGTCGAGCGCGTCCACGAACTCGGCGCGGCGTTCTGGCCGCTGGCCATGACCCGCGAGCTCGACGACCTCGTGCTGCGGCTGCGGGCCAACGAGCTGGAGCTGGGCACCTGGGTCATCCGGACGAGGGGCGACGTCGAGGACGCGCTGGCCTTCGAGCGGGTGATCGCCGAGCACAGCCGCGACGACTGGCTGGTCAACGAGATCCGGCACTACTTCAAGCGGGTCCTCAAGCGCCTGGACGTCACCTCGCGCAGCCTCGTCGCGCTGATCGAGCCGGGTTCGTGCTTCGCCGGGGCGCTGCTGGAGCTGGCGCTGGCCTGCGACCGGCAGTACATGCTCGACGGCTTCCTGGAGGAGGACAGCCAGGAGGGCGAGCCGGCCCAGATCGTGCTCACCGGGTCCAACTTCGGCGCATTCCCGATGGGCAACGGGCTGTCCCGGCTGGCCAGCCGCTTCTACGGGGACGACGACCACGTCGCGAAGCTGCAGCAGGAGACCGGGCGCCGCATCGACGCCGTCGAGGCCATGGAGCTGGGCCTGGTCACCGAGGCGCTGGACGACATCGACTGGGACGACGAGATCCGGATCATGCTGGAGGAGCGGGCGTCGCTGTCGCCGGACGCGCTGACCGGCATGGAGGCCAACCACCGGTTCGTCGGCCCGGAGACCATGGAGACGCGGATCTTCGCCCGGCTCACCGCGTGGCAGAACTGGATCTTCATCAGACCGAACGCATCGGGGCCCGACGGCGCGCTGCGCCGCTACGGAACGGGACGACGGGCCGAATTCGACCGCAGGCGGGTGTGAGGGAAGAAATGAGCATCGACTACAGCGAGAAGATCCCGAACAACGTCGACCTCGCCGGTGACCGCAAGCTGCAGCGGGCGCTGGAGTCCTGGCAGCCCAACTTCCTGACCTGGTGGAAGACGATGGGCCCGGCCGTCCCCACCGAGGACGTCTACCTGCGCACCGCCGTCGCGGTAGGCCGCGAGGGCTGGGCGCACTTCGGGCACGTCGCCATGGACGAGTACCGCTGGGGCGTGTTCCTGGCCGAGCGCAACCACGACCGCCGCATCGCCTTCGGCGAGCAGAAGGGCGAGCCGGTCTGGCAGCAGGTGCCCGGTGAGTACCGCGCCGACCTGCAGCGCCTGATCGTGATCCAGGGCGACACCGAGCCCGCCTCGGTCGAGCAGCAGCGCCGCCTCGGCGAGACGGCCCCCTCGCTCTACGACCTGCGCAACCTGTTCCAGGTGAACGTGGAGGAGGGGCGCCACCTCTGGGCGATGGTCTACCTCCTGCACGCCTACTTCGGGCGCAACGGCCGCGACGAGGCCGAGGCGCTGCTGCAGCGCAACTCCGGCGACCTCGACTCCCCGCGCATGCTCGGCGCGTTCAACGAGGAGACGCCCGACTGGCTGTCGTTCTTCATGTTCACCTACTTCACCGACCGAGACGGCAAGTACCAGCTCGGGTCGCTGAAGGAGAGCGCCTTCGACCCGCTGAGCCGCACCTGCGAGTTCATGCTCAAGGAGGAGGCCCACCACATGTTCGTGGGCACCACCGGCATCGACCGGGTGGTGACGCGGACCGTGGAGCTGATGCGCGAGCACGACACCGAGGACATCGCCCCGCACGGCGGCATCCCGCTGGACGTGATCCAGAAGTACGTCAACTTCCACTACTCGGTCTCGCTCGACCTCTTCGGCTCCGAGCGCTCCACGAACGCGGCCAACTACTTCACCGCCGGGCTCAAGGGCCGCTGGCAGGAGGAGCGGCGCAAGGACGACCACCGGCTCACCGAGGACGCCGCCCTCATCGACGTCGTGCGCGACAACCAGGTGGCCACCGAGGAGATCTCCGCGCTGCTCGCGCTGAACCACGACCTGCGCCGCGAGTACATCGCCGACTGCCAGACCGGGCTCAAGCGCTGGAACCGGATCCTGGAGAAGTCGGGCCTGACCCACCGGCTCTACCTGCCCCACGTCGGGTTCAACCGGGAGGTCGGGCAGTTCCGGGAGCACCACGTCACGCCGAAGGGCGACGTCGTCGGGCCCGACGCGTGGGCGGCGAAGAAGGACCAGTGGCTGCCCACCGAGGCCGACAAGACCCACGTGCGCTCGCTGATGCGGCCGGTGTACGAGCCCGGCAAGATCGCCGGCTGGATCGCGCCGCCGACGAACGGGATCAACGACAAGCCCGTCGACTACGAGTACGTCCACCTGGCGTAATCAGGATTGGTGTTGTCCTCGCAGGGTTTCTGTCTTCCTAGCAGGCTCCCTGAAGCCTGCTAGGAGGACACGGCCTCTGCGAAGACGGCTCGTGCTGCGCCGGGCCCGCGGCGAGGAGGGCTGACCCGGTGTCGCGCGCGGTACCGTGGGCGGACACATCCCCGTCGATGGTCCCGGCGCACCGCGAAGCGCCGCTGCGATGGAAGGGCGACCCCCCTCGGGCCGGTGACCGGCCACCCGCACGTCCGCAGCCGGGCCGAGCTGCGCCGCCAGCGCCGGCCGCGCACGCACCCGTGCTGGGACCACCTCTTCATCGCCCCGCTGTGGCCGATGCACGAGGCCAACCTGGGCACGCTGTTGCGCACCTGCGACGCGGTCGGCGCCTGCCTCGTCGTCCCCCGGGGGCGCCGATGGGACGCGCCGCTGGCCCGCGGCGACACCCTGCGCCGCAGGTCCTGCGTGCACCGGGCCGCCGACCCGCTGCGGTGGCTGGCCCACCAGCGCGGCCTGGGCACGCGCGTCCTCGCCGTCGAGCTGGCCGACGGGGCCGTGCGGCTGGGCGACCTGCCCGCGGCCCGCGAGCGCACGGTCGTGCTGCTCGGGCACGAGCGCGACGGTGTGCCCGACGAGGCGATGGCGATGGCCGACGGCGCCGTGGAGATCCCGATGATCGGCACCGGGCTCAGCCTGAACGTCGCCGTGGCCGGGTCGCTGGTCGCCTACCGGCTCGCCGGGATGATCTGACCGCGTATCTGCGGGCACCCTCGCCACCTCCTGCTCCCGTGTCGGGTCGACGAGAAGGAGGGCGAACCGATGATCCCCAACCCGAGCCCGACCGGCCCGAAGCTGCGCGGCGATGCCCGCGAGTTCACCGCGCACGAGCGGTCGCGGGTGCGCGCCGCCGCGTTCCACGCCCGGCGGGTGCACCCCGGCCCGGTCGGCGCACTGCTGCAGCGCGAGCTGTCCGCCTACGCCGAGTTCGGCTACCGGTTCGACACCGATCGGCTCGTGCCGCGGCTGGTGGACGAGATCCTCGCGGCCCCGGCGGCCCTGGAGGCCTGCTGAGGGATCAGGCCGGCGGCGGCGCCGTGCTCTCCCGGACGACCAGCTCGGTCGGCAGCTCCAGCCTGCGCACCACGGGCTCCTCCCCGGCCCGGTGGCGGGCGACGGCGGCGGCCAGCTCGGCGGCGGCCAGCCTGCCCTTCTCGCCGGCGTCCTGGTGGACGGTGGTCAGCGCCGGGCGCATCCGCCGGGCCAGCGGGGTGTCGTCGAAGCCGACGACCGACAGGTCGTGGGGCACCCGCAGCCCGGCGTCCTCGGCGACCCGCACGACGGCGGACGCGAGCGCGTCGGAGAAGCACAGGGCGGCCGTCGGCCGGTCGGGGCCGTCGAGCAGGTCGCGCAGGGCCGCGGCACCCGCCTCCGGGTTGTCGTAGTCCGACCGCCGCACCACCGGCTCGATCCCGGCCGGCTCGAGCACGTCCAGCCAGCCGCGCATCCGCTGCCGGGCGACCATGTAGTCGCTGGGGGCCGTGTCCGGGTCGGTCACCTCGCGGCCGACCGTTACCAGCGCGACCCGCCGGTGCCCGAGGTCGACGACGTGCCGCGCGGCGGCCGCGGCCGCGGCCCGGTCGTCGACGTTGATCGACGTGTGGCCGCGCTCGGGCTGCTGGTCGACGAACACCAGGGGCAGCCTGCGCTTGCGCAGCCAGTCGACGCCGTCGACGCCGGGTCGGCAGGAGTAGGCGATGGCGCCGTCCATGGCGACGTCGCGGGCCGGGACGACGTCGCCCGCCCGGCCGCTGGGCAGCAGGGTGAGCGCCAGGCCCGCGCCGGCCAGCTCCTGGGTGATCGCGGCCAGGAAGGCGATCGTGTACTCGTCGTAGAAGGCGTGCTGCGGCGACTCGGTGAGCAGGATGCCCACGGTGCCGGTGGCGCCGCGGGCCAGGGTGCGCGCGGCCGGGTCGGGCCCGACGTAGCCCAGCTCCGCCGCGACGGTGAGGATGCGCTCGCGCAGCGCCGCGGAGAGCTGGTCGGGCCGGGAGAACGCGTTCGACACGGTCATCGCGCTGACCCCGACCCGGTCGGCGACGGTCTTCAGGGTCACCCTCGGCACGGTGCCGAGGGTAGGTGTCAGCGTGCCGGGTTGCATTCGGGCCGGGGCTCGACGGCGGAGGCCACGCGCTGCAGCGCGACGGCGGTGGCGGCCCGGACGCGTCGGACCGGGCGGAACGCGCGCGGCGGGCGGTCGGGCTCCGCGGGCGCCGCCGGGTCGAACTGGCGGCGGACGGCGTCGGTGGCGATGTGGGTGGCGATCGGCAGCTCGTACACAGCGGGTCTCCTTCTGTAGCGCTCCAGAACTTTAGCGCTACAGTACGTCCGCTCTCTATAGCGGTCAAGAGACTTCCGGAGGAGCATGCTCGCCGCACTGCCGGCGTACGGACGGGGGAAGCCGTGACGGAACGAGCGCGGGTCGCACTGACCGGGCCGCCGGAGACGATGCTGGCGACGCTGTGCGGCAAGGCCCGCGACGCGCGCTCCGACCACCCGATCCTGGGCGACCCGTGGGCGGCCCGGGTGCTCGACCAGGTCGACTACGACGTCGCCAAGGCGGGCATGAACCCGACCAGCGCCGCGGGCGTGGCGCTGCGCTCGCGGTGGTTCGACCGCTGGACCGCGGAGTTCCTCGCCGCCGAGCCCACCGCCACCGTGCTGCACCTCGCCTGCGGGCTCGACGCGCGGTCGCTGCGGGTCGAGCACGGCCCGTCCGTGCGCTGGGTCGACGTCGACCTGCCCGACGTCGTCGCGCTGCGGGAGCGGTTGCTGCCGCGCCCGGACGGCGACTACGCGCTCGTCGCCGCGTCCGTCCTCGACGAGCGCCGGCTCGCCGACGTGCCCGCCGACCGCCCCGTCGTCGCGGTGGCCGAGGGTCTGACCATGTACCTGCACGAGGCCGACGTCCGGCGGCTGGTGCAGCGGATCGCCGGCCGGTTCCCGAGCGGGCAGTTGCTGTTCGACGTCTACGGCACGATCGGCATCCGCCTGCAGCGCCGGGTCACGGCCGTGCGGACGTCGGGCTCGCGGCTGCACTGGGGTCTCGACGACCCGCGCGCCCCGCTGGCCTGGCACCCCCGGCTGCGGCTGCTCGACGACGTGCGCTCGGTCGCCGTACCGGGGATCGAGGAGTTCCCGCTGGTGGGGCGGCTGCAGATGGGCCTACTGGCCCGCATCCCGAGGCTGCGCGACGTCGGCCGCTACCTGCGCTACGCGTTCTGAGCCGTCCGGGAGCGCAACTCGACCGTGTCGCCGTGGGTGACCGTGCGCAGCAGGCCGCCGAGCCCGCGCCCGCGCATCTCGGCGATGAACGCCGACAGCGGGCTGTGGAACACGCCGTAGTCGTCGTAGTGCACCGGTACGACCGCCCCCGGCCCGATCAGCTCGACGAGGTCGCCGCCGTGCCGGCCGTCCATCGTGACCAGGACGCCCAGGACCCGCGTTCCCCCGAGGTGGGCGACCATCACGTCGACGTCCGGGAAGCGCTCCTGGACCGCGCGCAGTTCGGGCACGTTCAGCGTGTCGCCGGTGACGTAGACGCGCAGCACCCGCCGGCCGTCGCGTTCCAGGTCGAGCACGCTGCCCATCACCGGCGGCAGCAGCCGGTGCACGCCGACCGGGCCGTGCCGGCCGGGGACCGAGGTCACCCGCAGCACCTCCGGGCCGCGGCGCAGCACGTGCTCCTGCCAGGTGTCCAGGCCGACCGGGTGGAAGCCCCACCGGTCGAGTCGCCGGGCGGCGTGGGTGGTGGTCAGCACCCGCGGCTCGCGGGGCAGGTCGCGCTTGGCCACCCGGTCGAAGTGGTCGCCGTGCAGGTGCGAGAGGAGCACGGCGTCCAGGTCGGGCAGGTCCGCGATCCGCATCGCGGGCTCGGTGCGGCGCTTGCTGGTCAGGCCGTAGCCGAGGTGCACGCGCTGCCCCCTGCGGACGAAGTTGGGGTCGGTGAGCAGCGTGAACCCGCCCAGCCGCAGCACCGTCGTGGCCGTGCCGACGAAGGTCAGGGAAGCGTCCATGTCCCGCGGACTACCCCGCCCACGGGTGCGTGACCATCCGATCACCGCGCCCGCGGCCGGACATCCGCCCATTGCTCCATCCAGGTGACGCACCGTCGGGATGCCGGCCCGCCCGACGATGGAGGGACGTGGAACGGAAGGTCCGGGCGGATGCCGGCGCGGCGCTCATGGCGCTCTACGACCACGCGCTGCCCCAGGTCTACGGCTACCTGCTGGCCCGGTGCGGGCGGCGGGCGCTGGCCGAGGACCTGACCGCGGAGACGTTCCTGGCCGCGGTGACCGCGTGCCGGCGCACTCCCCCGCCCGCCCCGAGCACGGGCTGGCTGGTCGGGATCGCCCGGCACAAGCTCGTCGACCACTGGCGGGCCGCCGAGCGGGAGCGGCGCGGGCTGCGCGCCGTCGGGTCCGAACCCCACCCGCCCGACGACCCGTGGGACGAGCGGCTCGACGCGCTGCTCGCCCGCCAGGTCCTCGACGAGCAGACCGGCATGCACCGGGCGGCCCTGACCCTGCGCTACCTCGACGGGCTGCCGGTCCCCGAGGTCGCCAGGGCGCTGGGCCGCACCGTCGGCGCAACCGAGGCGCTGCTCGTGCGGGCCAGGGCAGCGTTCCGCCGCAGCTACGCCGCACTCGGGGGAGGAGGGGACCGATGACCGACCCGACCGACCCGCTGCTCGCCCTCCGCGCCCCGCTCGCACCGGTGGACCCCGACCCGGGGTTCGCCGCCGCCCTGCGCGCCCGGATCGAGCGGGCGCTGCTCGCACCGGAAGGGGACGTCATGACCACGACCACCGAAACCGCCGCCGGCCCGGTCCCGGCCCCGGCAGCCGCGCGACTGCACGCGCTGACGCCGTACCTGGCCGTCACCGACTCCGCCCGGGCCGTCGAGTTCTACGTCGCCGCGTTCGGCGCGGTGCGCCGCGGCGAGCCGATCGTCATGCCGGACGGCCGGATCGGGCACGCCGAGGTGGCCATCGGCGACTCGGTGCTCATGCTGGCCGACGAGTTCCCCGAGCTCGGCCTGGCCGCGCCGGTCACGCGCGGCGGGACGAGCCAGTCGCTGATGCTGGAGGTGCCCGACCCGGACGCCGCGGTGGCCGCGGCCCTCGCCGCGGGCGGGGAGCTGGACCGGCCGGTCACCGACTCGCCGCACGGGCGCGGTGGCGTCGTCATCGACCCGTCGGGGCACCGCTGGATGGTCTCCGCGGCGCCCGGCGGACCGCGCTCGGGCGACCTGGGCTACGCCTCCCTGTGGACCCCGGACGTGGCGGCCGCGGAGCGCTTCTACACCGCCGTGCTCGGCTGGACCGTGACCGGCGACCCCACCGAGCCCGGGCGCCAGGTCACCGGACTCGGCTCGCGCCTGGGCCTGTGGGGCGGCGAGCGGCCCACGCTCATGCCGTGCTGGGCGGTGGCCGACGTGGCCGAGGCCGCCACACTGGTGCGCGCCGCCGGGGGCACCGCCGAGGAGCCGACCGACGAGCCCTACGGCCGGTCCGCGCGGTGCACCGACGACCAGGGCCAGCCGTTCGCGGTGTTCACCCCGCCCGACGGCCTCGGCGGGGGCGCGCGCGCCCCGCACGGGCCCGGCGAGCTGGGCTACTACGAGCTGCGCAGCCCCGACCCGACCCGCAGCCGGGCGTTCTACTCGACGGTGCTGGGCTGGCGGTTCCACCCCGGCACCGACCCGGGCTACTGGCACCCGCTCGCCGACGGCCGGTGGCCGGCGCCGTCCTGCGGGCTCGTGCGGGGCGACACGGCGGTCGTCGTGCCGTGGTTCGAGGTCGCCGACATCCGGGCCGCGGTGGCCGCGGTCCGGGCCGCCGGGGGCACCGCCACCGAGCCCGCGCCGGGCCGCGACGGCGTGCTCGCCGAGTGCGTCGACGACCAGGGCACCGCGTTCGGCCTGATGGGGGCGTGAGCGGGTCTCCCGGTCCGGGACCGGGAGACCCGCCAACGGGCTACCTGCGGGTGAGGCCCTCGGCCACCCGGGCCCCGGTGCTCGCCCCGGACCCGTCGCCGCCCTCCGCGTCCGCGGTCGGCTCGGGCTGGGGCAGCGGGTCGCACTGGACGTCCGAGCCCTCGCCCGGCTGCCGCTCGGGCAGCTCGCCGGTGGCCAGGTAGGCGGCGATCTTGTCGTCGGTGCAGGCCACGCCGGACAGCGACGACGAGTGCGTGGTGCCGCCGACGCCCTCGATGAGCGCCGAGTTCGGGAACAGCTCCCTGGCGTGCAGCGCACCGTTGAACGGCGTGGCGCCGTCGAAGGTCTCGCTGATCAGCAGCGCGCTCTCGACCCCGGAGCCGTCGATCTCCACCGGCTCGCCCGCCTTCGCCGGCCAGAACGCGCACGGGGCGTTGAACCAGGCGTTGGCCCAGGTCTCGAACGGCGCCTCGGCGTCGACCCGGGTGTTGTCGGCGCGCCAGACGTCCCAGTCGGTCGGCCACTGCGCGTCGGTGCACTGCACCGCCAGGTAGATGGCGTAGCCGTTGTCGTCGGTGGTGTCGGTCGAGCCGTCGTAGGCGTCCTTGAGCGCCGCGGCGTCCTTGTCGTTCACCCACGCCGCGAAGGCGTCGGCGATGCCCGGCCAGGACAGCACGTTGTACCCGGCGCCCAGGAACAGGTCGTTCCACTCCGACGGGCCGATCGGGCCGGCCGGCGTGGCGCGCAGCTCGTCCTGGGTGCTGTAGTACAGCGCCTCGACCTCGTCGCCGGTGGCGCCCAGGCCGTAGACGGAGTCGGCCTCGGCCACCCAGTCGAAGAACTCCTGGATGTTGTGCTCGAAGGCGACGTCCTGGTTCAGGTTGGCCTCGTACCAGACGTCGCGGGCGTCGACGACGCCGTCGAGGACCATGCGCCGGACGTTGTCGGGGAACAGCGTGCCGTAGACCTGGCCCAGGTAGGTGCCGTAGGAGAAGCCGTACCAGTTGATCTGCTCGGCGCCCAGCGCCTTGCGGATGCTGTCGATGTCGGTGACCGCGTCGACCGTGCTGAGGTGGTCGAGGAGCTCGCCGCCGTTGGCCGCGCAGGCGTTCGCGTAGGACTCGGCCCTGGCCAGCCACTCGGCCTCCTGGCCGCCCTCGGGCTGGTAGTCGGGCCGGTTGTAGCCGGCGTAGTCCGGGATGCAGCTCAGCGCGGGGACGCTGGAGCCCACGCCGCGCGGGTCGAAGCCGATCCAGTCGTAGGCCTCGCCCGCGCCGTCCGGCACCGCGGCGCCCAGCTGCGAGTACGCCAGCCCGGAACCGCCGGGGCCGCCCGGGTTCACCAGCATGACGCCCTGGTACTGGTCGGCCGGCACGCTCGCCTTGATCCGGGAGACCGCCAGCTTGATCCTGGTGCCGGCCGGGTCGGCGTAGTCGAGGGGAACCTCGACGAAGCCGCACTCGGCTCCCGCTGAGGCCAGGCCCGCGCTCGTGCACGGCGCCCAGGCGACCGGGGCCGGCTGGAAGTCGGGCGGCGTCGGCTCGTCGGCCTGGGCCGCCGCGGGGGCGGCGAACGCGGCGGCGAGCACGAGGGCCGCCGTCGTCAGCACTGCCGGGATTCTGCGCACTGCACTCCCTTGTTTCGCACCTCCGGCCGCGGGTGGGACCGGGAGGGGCAAGCTATCGCTGGGTCGGGGTCGACCGGCAAGAGCGTGCCACCCCGTCCCTGACGGGGGAACACGACAGAGGTGAGCGGTCACCCCTGGTAGCCGCGCGGAGCCCGGCGGTGATCATCTACTCGTCGGTACCCGCCACTTGACCAGCGCCTTCCCCCGGCAGGAGCATTCCGCCCATGACGACTGCCGGGCCCGCCGGGGCCGACCGCCTGCCGCTGCCCCCGGGTGTGCGCGAGGGAACCGCCGAGCTCGACCGCACCCGGCTGCACTACCTGGAGACCGGCCCCGCGGACGGCGAACCCGTCGTGCTCGTGCACGGCAACCTGTCCACCTCCCGGTTCTGGGAGCACGTCATGCCCAGGCTGGGCGAGCGGTACCGGGTCATCGCCCCGGACATGCGCGGCTTCGGCGACTCCAGCCCCGTCCCCCTCGACGCCACCGGCGGCCTGCGCGACTGGGCCACCGACATCCGCACCGTGCTGGAGCACCTCGACGTCACCCGCGCGCCGCACCTGGCCGGGTGGTCGACCGGCGGCGCCGCCATCTCCGCCTACGCGATGGCGCACCCCGTCGCGTCGCTGACCTACGTCGACCCGGTCTCCCCCTACGGCTACGGCGGCACGCACCCCGACGGGCGGCCCTGCTTCGACGACTTCGCCGGCTCCGGCGGGGGCGGGATCAACCCCGGGGTCGTCGAGGCCATCGAGGCAGGCGACACCTCGGCGGAGAACCCGTTCTCCGCGCGCAGCCTGTTCCGCACCTTCTACGTGGCCCCGACGTTCCGCGAGCAGCCCGAGCGCGAGGACATGCTGGTCGCCGAGATCCTCAAGACCTCCACCGGCCCGGACAACTACCCGGGCGACTCGACCACCTCGCCGAACTGGCCCGGCTTCGCCCCCGGCGACCGCGGCATCCTCAACGCCCTGTCCCCGAAGTACTGCAACTGGACCGGCATCCTCGACCTCGACCCCAAGCCGCCGATCCTCTGGACCCACGGCGCCGCCGACCTGGTGATCGCCGACGGCTCCCCGCTGGAGGCCGGGGTGCTCGGCGCGGCCGGCCAGATCCCCGGGTGGCCCGGCGCGGCGGTCTACCCGCAGCAGCCGATGGTCAGCCAGATCCGGCAGGTGCTGGGCCGCTACGCTGCGGCGGGCGGCACCGTGCGCTCGGAGATGTTCCCCGAGTCGGGCCACGCACCGTTCCTGGACTCGGCCGACAAGTGGGTCGGGATCTTCACCGAGTTCCTCGGGTCCTGACGCCTCACAGGGGACGGGACACCGCCGCAGCAGCGGCAGGAACTCCCGGGTCACCCACACCGGGTGCTGCGAGGCGCAACTTGGCCTGCGAGGACGCCCTGGCCGGGCGCGCAGCGCGGGATGTGTCGTCGCAGCTCGGGGTGCGCTCGCAGCACGGGGTGCGCCCTCGCAGCACGGGGTGCACCCTCGCAGCGCGCCGGCGGACTGCGAACTCCCGCCAAACGCTGCGAAGCGCAGCTGGGCCTGCGAGGACGCGCCAGGCCAGGCGCGCAGCGCGGCGTGCGCCCTCGCAGCACGGGGTGAGCCCTCGCAGCACGCCGGCGGACTGCGAGCACCCACCAAACGCTGCGAGGCGCCACCGGACCTGCGATGACGCCAGGGGCCGGACGCGCAGCGCGGGGCGGGTCCCGCAGCCCGGGGTGGGCCCTCGCAGCGCGCCGGCGGACTGCGAGCACCCACCAGACACTGCGAGACGCAACTGGGCCTGCGAGAACCCGCCGGGCAGGGGCGCGCAGCGCGGCGCGGGTCCCGCAGCTCGAGGTGGGGCCCCCGCAGCACGGGGCCGGATCGTCGCAGCGCGGGGCGGGTCCCGCAGCCCGGGGTGCGCCCTCGCAGCACGCCGGCGGACTGCGAACACCCACCGAACGCTGCTAAGCGCAGCTGGGCCTGCGAGAACGCCAAGGGCCGGACGCGCAGCACGGGGCGGGTCCCGCAGCCCGGGGTGCGTGCTGCAGCGCGCCGGCGGACTGCAAGCACCCACCAGACGCTGCGAGACGCAGCAGGAGCTGCGAGGACGCGCGTCGGGCCGGACGCGCAGCACGGGGCGGGTCCCGCAGCCCGGGGTGCGCCCTCGCAGCACGCCGGCGGACTGCGAACACCCACCGGGCGCTGCGAGGCACAGCTGGGCCTGCGAGGACACCAGGGGCCGGACGCGCAGCACGGGGCGGGTTGCGCAGCCCAGGGTGGGCCCCTCGCAGCACGCCGGCGACGTCAAGTACAACCGTTACCCCGAGCTGGGCGTGCTGCAGCTGGAGTGCACGGCGCTGGAGGTCAGCGGCGACGATCAGCACCTGCTGGTCTACTCCGCGCCCCCGGCGCCCGCGCGGCCGAGGCGCTGGCGCTGCTGCGGGTGGTGGGGCTGCAGCGGATGGGCAGCGACCCGGCCCCGACGAGCTCGACGCTGACCGACCTCCCCCGCTGACCGACCCCCCGCTGACCGACCCCCCGCTGACCGACCCCCCGCTGACCGACCTCCACTCTGACGGACCGGCGGCCGCGCCGGCCCGTCGTCGCAGGGGCGGTGGGGTCTTCGCAGATGCTGTGGCACCTGCTGGGTTCACGCTCCCCCTGCGAAGACGGCAACACCGGGGTGTGCGGCGCGGCGATCAGCTGTGGGTGATCGCGGAGTTCCCGGCCGCGCTCGCCGGGCCTTCGTCCTCGCCGGCGGGGGATGTCTCAGGCTCAGGTTCGTCCGGTTCCGGGACGAGGGACAGCTGACCCTCCTGCGCGTCGACGGGGGCGCGCACGTGCGCCACGACCCAGCCGCTGTCGCGGGCGTGTCCGTGCACGAAGGCCATACCACCAGTGCACCACAGCCCACCGACGGTTACGCCCGCGTGTCGCCCCCACGTCTCACGGTGACGACCGACCACCCAGCGCGAGATGCCGTTCGGAGGATTGCTCTTCTGCTGCTCCCCTGAAAAGGTGTCTGCTGCACGCTGCGTACCTGTCGCCCGGCGTCAGCTCCCCCGGCCCGGCCGCTCCCACCGGTCGGACGCCTCGGCGGCACCAGGTGCGCGGGCATCGCGTGATGATCGAGGAGCGTCCGCCCGATGAGACCTGAGCACGACGACGTCCCCTTCGCCGTGGTGCGCCGCGGGTACGACCGGGTCGAGGTGGAGAACGGGCTGCGCCGGCTGCGCGCCGAGCTGGACTCGACGACGCTGGCCCGCGACGTCGCCCGCGACGACCTGCGGATGGCGGCCTCCCAGCTGGAGCAGGCCCGCGCGGACGCGCACGAGGCCCGGGCGGCGGCCAACGAGGCGCGCGCCGAGATCGAGCGGCTCACCGCGGCCGTGGCCGAGCTGTCCACCGTGCCGTCCACGGTCGACGGGATGAGCCAGCGCCTGCAGCAGATGGTGCAGATCGCGCAGGACGACGCAGGCGAGATGCGCAGGCGGGCCACCGCGGGCGCCGCCCAGGTGCTGAGCATGGCCCAGGCCGAGGCCGACGAGCTGCAGGAGCGGTCCCACCAGGAGCGGGCCGCGTTCGAGACCGAGCTGCGGGCCGCCCGCGAGGCGCTGCGCGACGAGCTGGAGGAGGGCCGGGCCCGGCTGGAGGCGCTGCGCGCCGAACGCGAGCGCCACATCGAGCAGCTCGCCGCCGATCTCGACGCGCAGCGGGCCACGGCCGAGGCCGAGCTGGACGACGTGCTCACCCAGCGGCGCGGCGCCGTGCTCGACGAGCTCAGCGCGAAGGAGACCCTGGCCCGCGCCGAGGCCATCCGCATCCGCGACGCCGCCGCGAAGGAGGCTCGCGAGCTGTTGGCGCAGGCCACCGCGCAGGCCGAGCTGATCCGCAGCGAGGCCACCGCGAGCGTCGCCGAGGCGCACCGCGAGCTGGAGGAGCTGCGGATGCTGCAGCACCAGGTCTCCGAGCAGCTGACCTCGGTGCGCGCCCTGCTGGACTGGACGCTGCCCCGGATGATCGCGCCCAGCCAGGGCACCCCCGACCTGCGGCTCGTCGAGTCCAAGCCGTCGACGCCGGTGGAGCCCACGCCCATCGCCCCGGCCCGCGCGGCGGGCTGGTCGGCGGGCTGGGCCGCGGGCGGCGCGCGCGACGACCGGTCCGACGACGAGCCCGCCGACGCGTCCTGGCCGGGCACCGGCCGCACGGTGATCGAGGCCGAGCGCTCCGCGCCCACCGTCCCGGACCGGGATCCGGGCGGCGCGCCCGGTCGCGATCTCGGCGACGCCGAGCGGACCGAGCAGTTGGCCGGTCCCGGGCTGGCCCGGCCCTACATCCCCGCCCAGTCGGACCCGGCCGACCTGTTCACCCACCGCCCGCCGAGCCTGTCCGACGACGCGCCCGGCATGCCGGAGTCGCTGTCCAGCGGCCCGCGCCCCGCCGCCCCGGCGGCCGCCGATGGCGCCGCCCCGGAGCCGGACGCGGACCCGGGCGGCCGGCCGTCCGCCACTCCGCGGCCGAGACCGACCGGCGACCGCCCGAGCCCGTCGGCTCGCATCGGCGCGGGCTCCCGGTCGGACAACTGACCCTCCCGTTCCCACCCGCCCCGCCCTGACCAGAGGAATTCCACGTGGCCGCCCCCTCAGCCGTGCCGTCCCCCGCCACCCATCCCGAGCCCAGCTTCGACACCGTCCTGCGCGGCTACGAACGCCGCCAGGTCGACGACTTCCTCGCCCAGCGGCGCGCCGAGGTCACCTCGCTCCGCGAGGAGCTGGCCGAGGCCCAGCGCCAGCGCAAGCTCGCCACCGAGCACGCCGAGGCGACCGAGAAGGAGCTGCGGGAGCTGCGGGCCCGTTCGCCGCACGGCGAGCCCGCGGCCAAGGAGGACAGCTTCGGCTACCGCGCCGAGAAGCTGTTGCGGCTGGCCGAGCAGGAGGCGGCGGAGGCCCGCAGCCACGCCACCAAGGAGTCGGCGTCGATCATCGAGCGGGCCCGCACCGAGGCGGAGAAGCACCGCCACGAGGTCGAGCAGAACCTGATCGCGCGGGCGTCGCAGCTGGAGCAGCAGGCCGCCCAGCGCAACACCGAGCTGCAGGAGCGCGAGCAGCAGATCGCCGACCAGCTGGCCGCGGCCCGCGAGCAGGCCGAGCAGCTGCACTCCACCGCCGCCCGCGCCGCCGACCGGCTCCGCGAGGAGTCCGAGGCCAACGCGGCGGAGATCCGGCTGCGCGCCGAGACCGCGGCCAAGCGGGCCCAGGACCAGGCCGCCCAGGAGATCAACCGGCTGCAGGGGCTGCAGGCCGACATCCGCTCGGAGCTGGGCCGCCTCGCCGACCTGCTCACTGGCGAGCTGAGCAAGGGCGGCGACGGCCGCCGGCCGGCCCCCAACGGCGCCGCGGCCCCGCAGCAGCGCCGCCCGGCGCCGGGCGCCCCCCAGCCCGGCGGTCAGCAGGCGACCCTGCA
>NZ_JAHDTH010000169.1 GCF_018531445.1 Pseudonocardia lacus | reverse complement strand
AGCGCGTCGACCGGGGGCGGGGCGGGGTCGCGGCCGGCGGCGGCGTCGCGCCCGGTCGCGGCGAACCGGCGCACCCGGCTCAGCGCCGCGGCCAGCCGCTCGGCGCTGACCGGCTTGAGCAGGTAGTCGACCGCGCCGATGCGGTACGCCGAGGCGGCGTGCTCCTCGTAGGCCGTCACGAACACCACGACCGGCGGGTCGGTCATCCTGGCCAGCAGCGCCGCCAGCTCCATGCCGTCCATCCCGGGCATGGAGATGTCCAGGAACACCGCGTCCAGCGGCCGGGCCTGGATGAGCCGCAGCGCCGCGATCGGGTCGCCCGCGGTGACCACGTCGGCCACGCCGGCCGAGCCCACCAGCAGCCTGCGCAGCTCGTCGAGCGCCGGGGCGACGTCGTCCACGGCGAGCACGCGCAGGCCGGTGGGCGCCTCGGCCCCGTTCACGCCCCCGTTCACGAGGCGACCACCCCGGGCTGGAAGCGCGGCAGCCGCACGACGACCCGCGTGCCGGCGCCGGGCGCGGTCTCCAGCACCAGCCCGTAGCCCGCGCCGTAGACGGTGCGCAGCCTGCGGTCGACGTTGACCAGGCCGAGGCGGCCGGGGGTGCCGCGGCCGGCCAGCACCGCGGCCGCGTAGTCGGGGTCCATGCCCGGGCCGTCGTCCTCCACCGTGATCACGCACTCCGTCCCGTCCGCCTCGCCGGTGACCTGCACCAGGCCGCTGCCGCCCGGCAGTTCCACGCCGTGCCGCACCGCGTTCTCCACCAGGGGCTGCAACGCAAGATAGGGCAGCGCCACCGGCAGCACCTCCGGGGCGATCCGCAGCTGCACGCGCAGCCGCTCGCCGAGCACCGCGCGGGCCAGCGCCAGGTAGGCCTCGATGGCCTGGAACTCCCCCGCGACCGTCGCGTGGTCGCCGTGGCGGGCGAGGCTGTGGCGGGTGTAGGCGGCGAAGTCGAGCATCAGGTCGCGCGCCCGCTCCGGGTCGGAGCTGACGAACGAGGCGATCGCGGTGAGGCTGTTGTAGACGAAGTGCGGCGAGATCTCCGCGCGCAGCGCCCGCAGCTCGGCCTGCTCGGCGACCTGCGCCGAGGCCTCCAGCCGGGCCCGCTCCAGCGCCTCGCCCACCCACAGCGCCGCCTCGCGCACCGCCGCGCCGGAGACCGGCCCGGCCACCACCAGCACCCCGGCCAGCTCGGCCCTGGCGTGCACCGGCACCGCGACCAGCGCACCGTCGGCCGCCCGCGTGTCGCCCTGCATGGCCCGTTCGGCCAGCTCGTCGGCGACGTCCGGGCGATCCGGCCGTCCCGACCACACCAGGGCACCGGTCAATCCGCCGAGCGCGACGGCGTCGGCGTCGAGCAGCCGGCGCAACCCGCGGACCGCGCCGGGGACGCCCGGCCCGGCGAGCCCCTCGCGCAGGCCCGCCGCGATGCGCCGACCGGCCGCGAGCCCGGACACGGCCTCGCGGCCCGCCCCCCGGGCGCGACCGAACCCGAGCCAGCGCCGCCCGCCGGGCGGCACCGCACCCGCGTCAACCCCCATCGGTCGCCTCCGTCCCCGGAACCGAGACGGTAGGACATGGTGGACGTGCGCCGCGAGCGCGGCCCCCGGTCAGCGCGGGTGGCCGTTCCCGGTCGGCTCGACCGCCGCCGTGTGACGCCCCCGCTCACCCAGCTCCAGGTCGGCGGTGGCCTCCCCGTCGGCGGCGATCCGCACCGAGGTGATCGCCGGCGGGCCGGCGGACGCGGTCACCGTGTAGGACCCCTCGGGCAGCCCGGACAGCGAGAACGAGCCGTCGGCCGCCGTGCGGACGGTGGCGACGACGGCGCCCTCGCTGTCGGACACGGTGGCCACGACGTCGCCGAGCGCGTGCCCCTGCCCGGAGCGCACGACGCCGGTGAGCCGACCCGACGGCGGCAGGTCGACGTCGGCGCGCACGGTCCCGGTGACCGGCACCTGCACGGTGCGCGCCGCCGACGGCCCCGACGGCGGGGCGACCAGCAGTTGCTGCTCCCCGGCCGGGACGTGCACCAGGCGGTAGTGGCCCGAGGCGTCCGCGCGGTCGCGGGCCAGCACCTCGCCGCCCTCGGCGACCACCGCGACCAGCGCCGCGACCGCCTCGCCGGTGGCCGAGCGCACCCGCCCCTCCACGGTGGCCGGGCCGGCCGCGACCAGGTCGACCACCAGCGGGACCACTGCGTCGCCGTCCTCGCGGGCCTCGACGGTGACCCACCGGGCCGCCGGCTCGCGGCCGTCGTGGCGCACGGCGAGCAGGTAGCGACCCGGTGCCGGCACCGCGACCTCGTACTCGCCCGTCGACCCGCTCACCGCCGACCCGGCCGGCGCACCGTCCTCGTCGACCACGGTGAGCACCGCCCCGGGCAGCGCCACGCCGTCGCGGTCGGCCACCGACCCGCTGATCCCGGCCCCGACGAGCACCCGCTCGCGCGCCGGCACCGCCGCGGCGGCGCGGGCGGCGCCGGCGGCCGGGGCCGGGACGTCGTCCGCGGTGTCGTCGCCCGGGCCGGTGAACCGGCCGGTCAGCACGTAGAGCACGGGCACCAGGACGAGGGTGAGCACCGTGGAGCTGATCAGGCCGCCGATCACCACCACGGCCAGCGGCTGGGAGATGAACCCGCCGCCGCCGGTGAGGCCGAACGCCATCGGCAGCAGCGCGAAGATCGTCGCCACCGCGGTCATCACGATCGGGCGCAGGCGCTGGGCCGCGCCCTCGACCACCGCCTCGTGCACCGGGCGCCCGGCCCGCCGGTACTGGTTGACCAGGTCGATCAGCACGATCGCGTTGGTCACCACGATGCCGACCAGCATCAGCATGCCGATCAGCGCGGGCACCCCGAGCGGGGTCCCGGTGACCAGCAGCAGCCCCAGCGCGCCGGTGGCCGCGAACGGGATGGAGACCAGCAGCAGCAGCGGCTGCAGCAGGCTGCGGAAGGTGATGACCATGACCAGGTAGACCACCGCGATCGCGGCCAGCAGGGCCAGCCCCAGCTGGGCGAAGGCCTCCTGCTGCTCGCTGCTGACGCCGCCGATCTCGGCCGTGGCCCCGGCCGGCAGGTCCAGCTCGTCCAGCGCCTCCTGCAGGTCGGCGCTGACCCGGCCCAGGTCGTCGGCCGCCGGCCGGGCGGTGATCTGCGCGCTGCGCGAGCCGTCGGTGCGGCTGATCGTCGGCGCGGTGCTGGTGGTGGCGACGGTGGCGATCTCGCGCAGCGGGCGCTGCCCGCCAGGGCCGACCATCGGCAGCGCCTCGAGCGCGGCCACGTCGGCCGGTGCGGTGCCGGTGCGCAGCAGCACGTCCTGCTCGACGCCGTCGATCGTGAGCGTGCCGACGGTCGAGCCGCGCAGCGCCGCGGCGACCGTCTGACCGACCTGGGCCTCGGTGAGCCCGATCCCGGCCGCCGCCCGCCGGTCCACCTGCACGTCCACGACGTCCTGGGCGGCGGCCAGGTTGTTGCTGACGTCGCTGGCCCCGTCGATCCCGGCGACCGCCCGCTGCACCAGGTCGGCCGCCTCGGCCAGCACCGCGGGGTCCTCGGCCCGGATGTCCACCGCCAGCTGGTTGTTGCCCAGCCCGCCCTGCCCCGGCTCCACGGTGAGGTCGCCGACGACGGCCGGGTCGAGGTCGTCGAACCAGAAGCGCAGGTCGTCGGTCACGTCGGCGGCGACGGCGTCCTCGGTCAGCGTCACGGTGAACCGGGTGGCCGCGGCGTTCTGCCCGGGCCGCCCGAACGCGCGGCCCGCGTCGTCCGGGGAGCCCACCGTGACCTGGTAGCTCTCGATCCCGTCCTGGTCGGCCAGCACGGCCTCCACCTGCCGGGCGGCCTCGTCGGCCCGCGGCAGCGGGGTGCCCGCCGGCAGCTCCTGGCTCACCGTGAGGGTGTCGCCGCCCGCGTCGCCGATGAAGTTGGTCTCCAGCAGCGGGACCAGCGCGACCGTGCCGGCGAAGATCCCTACGGCGACCAGCAGCGAGACCACCGGGCGGGCGATGCCGGCACGCAGCAGCGGCAGGTAGCCGCGCTGCAGCCGGGTCCGCTCCGGCTCCACCCCCGCCACCGGCTCGGGCTCCGGTTCGGCGGGCGTGCGCAGCACCAGCGAGGCCAGCACCGGCACCACCGTGAGCGAGACCAGCAGCGAGCCCAGCAGGGCGGCGGTCACGGTGATCGCGAACGGCCGGAACAGCTCCCCGACCTGCCCGCCGACCAGTCCGATCGGCGCGAACACCGCCACCGTGGTGATGGTCGACGCGGTGATCGCGCCGGCCACCTCGCGGACCGCGGTCAGGATCGCGGCCCGCCGCGGGCCGCCGTAGCCGATGTGGCGCTTGATGTTCTCGATGACCACGATCGAGTCGTCGACGACCCGGCCGATGGCCACCGTCAGCGCGCCGAGGGTGAGGATGTTGAGGGTGTAGTCGCCCACGTACAGCACGATCATCGCGATCAGCACCGACAGCGGGATCGACACCGCGGTGACCAGCGTCGCGCGCACCGACAGCAGGAACCCGAGGATCACCAGCACCGCGAACACCAGCCCGAGCAGGCCCTCGGTGGTCAGGTCCTCCACCGACTGCTCGATGAACGGCGCCTGGTCGAAGATCACCGTCACCTGCGCGTCCTGCGCGGCACCGCCGAGCAGGTCGGTGACCTCGTCCAGCTCGTCGCGGACCGCCTCGGCCACCGACACCGTGTTGGCCTGCTCCTGCTTGGTGACGCTGATGCCGATGCTGGGCACGCCGTTGGTGCGGGTGTGGCCGGTGGCCGGCGCGGGCGCCGCGGTGATCGTCGCGATGTCGCCGAGGCGCACCGGCTGGGCCGACGGCGCGGGGGCGCGGGCCGACCCGCCCTGGGCCCCGGCCCCGGTCGCTCCCGCGCCGGGCACGACGTAGAGGTCGGCGAGCTGGTCCGCGGCGGTGATCGGGCCGCCCACCTGCACGGCCAGCGGGTCGGTGTCCGGCGCCAGCTCGCCGGCCGGCACCTGCACGCCGTTGGCCTGCAGGACGGTGGCGACCGCGCTCGGCGAGACCCCGCGCTGCGCGGCGGCCGCGACGTCCAGGTCGATGGTGATGCGCGGGTCCTCGATGCCCGACAGCCCCACGTCGCCGACGCCCTCGACGTCGGCGAGCAGCGGCCGCACCTGGTTGCGCAGCACGGCCGCCACCTGGTCGGGCGGCAGGTTCGACGACACCGCCAGCGCGAGCACCGGGATGTTGTCGGTGCCGCCGCCGATCACCTGCGGGGAGACGTCGTCGGGCAGAGCGGCGCCCTGCACGGCGCGCTCGACCTGCGTGGTGGCCACGTCCAGGTCGGTGCCGTACTCCAGCTCCAGGGTGACCACCGCGCTGCCACCGCTGCTGGTGGAGCTGGTCGCGCTCACCCCGTCCAGGCCGTCGATCGCCTCCTCGATCGGCCCGGTGACCTGGTCCTCCACCACCGCGGGCGAGGCTCCCGGGTACGGCGCGAACACGGTCAGCCGGGGCAGGTCCAGGGACGGGAACAGCTCCTGGCGCAGCGCGCCGGTGGCGATCAGTCCGAAGGCCAGGACCAGCACCGTCACCAGCGCCACGACGGCGCGGTTGAGCAGGCTGAGGCGGGCGAGCCAGGTCATGGGGAAAGTGAATACGGCCTCAGGTCACCGGCGGTAAGCGATTGCTGAGAACGCGCTGAGCAACTGGCGGTGACCCGCCACCCCTCTGCCGCGGACGGGATCACCCGCTGGCCGGGCCGGTGCCGCCGAGCGCCGCCGACCAGCGCCGCCCGATCGCCTCCCGGCCGGCCGCGGTCGGGGCGCCGAACAGCCGAACGCGGGCCATGCCGCCGTCGGGGTGGATGTCCAGGCGCACCGCGTCGACCGGCACGGTCCCGGCCTCGGTGTCGGCCAGCACGTAGCGGTGGCGGGTGTCGGGGCGCAGCGGGGTGCGCGCCAGCAGCTCGCGCCACGGCCCGTCGCCGACCCGCCCGCTCAGCACCGCCGCCCCCGGCGCGTTGTGCAGGAAGTACGAGGTGTCGAGCACGACCACCGCGAGCGTCGCCTCGGCGCCCAGCCGCAGCTCCACCCAGTCGTTGCCGTCGTCGCGGCGCCGGGAGGTCTCCCAGCCCTCCCCCATCGACCGCGGCGGGCCGGGCAGCAGCAGGTTCTGCGGGGAGCTGTAGAACAGGTTCGAGCAGTCGGTGACCGTCCCGCCGTTCTCCACCGCCGCCAGGTCGACGGTGCCCAGCGCGTCGAGCAGGCCCGGGTCGAGCACGGCCTCGCCGTGCACCCGCAGCCGGGCGACGCCGCCGTCGGGGTAGATGCGCAGGCGGACGTGGGTGACCAGGGCGTCCGAGCCGACCGGGAACGCGTTCTGCGAGTCGCCCTCCACCGCGGAGCGCGGGACCAGGGTCGACCAGCCCTCCGCGGTGGCCGGGTCGGCGTCGTCGGGGACCCGCAGGCCCTCCACGGACACCTCGGGCGGGTAGTTGCCGGTGAAGAACGCGGTGTCGACGACGACGCCGTGGACGACGCCGGGCACGCCGAGGCGCACGATCGCCTCGTCGTGGCCGGGCTCGCGGCGCCTGCGGGTCTCCCAGCCGTCGTAGACCTTGCCGCGGTGGTCGAACGCGGCCGGGTCGAACACCGGCGGCCCCGGGGTGATCAGGTTCTGCCGGGCGGCGAAGGCCTCGTCGTTGGCGTGCACCACGCTCCCGCCGAGGGTGCGCAGGGCCAGGTCGGGAAGCTGCCGGAAGTCGCCCACGCCCCAGTCTCCCCCGGCCGGGGCCGCCGCGGAACGCCCCGCGGCGTGACGTCCGCACCGCCGTCAGGACCGCCGGGCCGCCACCGCCCGCTCCAGCCGGTCGACCACGTCGGCCAGCGAGTCGGCGTCGCCGACGTTGCCGGCGAACACCACGTAGGGCAGCCCCTCCGCCGGCCCGGACACCGGCTCCCACAGCGAGACGATGCCCTCCAGCATCGAGCCCCGCACCACCGCCCGGCCGATGCCGAGCGCGTCGGTGGCCACGTCCGAGGAGGTGATGCCGCCCTTCGCGACCACGTAGCCGGGCCTGCGCTCGGCCACCACCCTGCCGACGGTGCGGGTGAGCGCCGCGCTGACCCGGCGGGCGATGTCCAGGCTGGTCGCCTCGTCCGCGCCGGTGACCAGCCGGCGGGACGTGCTCAGCACGACCGGGCCCGCGGCGAGCGCGGCGGTGGCCGCCGCGACCGCGTCGTCGACGTGCCGGCCGCCCCGGGCGTCGTCGAGCAGGGTCGGGACGTCCAGCTCGACCGCGGTGAACCGGCGGCGCTCGGCCAGCCGGGCCAGCTGGGTGCTGGTCAGCGCCACGTGCGAGCCCACCACGACCAGGCCGTGCGCGTCGGACCCGACGAGCCCGACCAGCGCCGCGTCGTCGACCGGCGGGTGGGCGTCCTGCCCGGTCCGGGCGCGCACGAACGACGGGCCGATCCGGTAGACCAGCCGTGCGCCCGCCCGCTCCGCCGCCAGCACGGCCAGCGCGACCGCGCGCAGGTCGTCGTCGACGGCGGCGTCCACCGCGACCACCCCGCCGTCGCGCACCCCGGTCAGCACCGCGGCCAGCTCCCCGGTGGTGCCGGGCCGGATGGCGTCCACGGTCAGCTCCAGCACCGCACCGGCCGGGATGCGCCCGCCGCTCTTCTCCTCGACCCAGTCGGCCAGCCGCGACGACCGGTAGCCGAAGGTCGCGTCGCGGGCGAACTCGCTGTCGGCGACCGGCACCAGGCCCTCGGGCGTGCGCACGTGGTGCACGCCGCGCACGGTCAGCCGGCCGGCGTCGGTGAACGCCGGCGCCAGCAGCACGGCGTCGACCGCTCCGCCGTGCTCGGCGAGCACCTCGCCGACGACGTCGGTCTCCAGCGGGAAGTGCCCGCGCAGCGTGGAGTCGCCGCGGCTGGCGAACACCAGCGGCACCCCCTCGGCCGCCGACGCGGCCAGGCACGCCCGGACGACCTCCCGGTCGCGCGCGGCCGCCCGGTCCGGGGCGAGGCTGCGGGTGTTGGTCAGCACGAAGAACCCCGCCCCTGGACGCCCCAGGGCCCAGCGCACGTCGTCGACGGTCCAGCGGGTGAGCACGGGCAGGTCGCGGATGGTCTGGGTGCCGGTGGGGTCGTCGTCGAGGAAGACCACCCGCGGCGCGCCCTCCAGCGCCCGCGCGACCTCCTCGGCCGGGACCCGGCGGACCGGGGGCAGCGGCGCGCTCATCCGCGCACCAGCAGTTCGCCCCGCGGCGTCCCGTCCGTCGGCCCCCCGCGCAGGTAGGTCGCCCGCACCACGCCGCGCAGCGTCCGCCCCGAGTACGGCGTCACCGGGTTGCGGTGGTGCAGCTCGCCCACCACGAACTCCTCGTCGGGGGCGAAGACCACGAGGTCGGCGTCGTTGCCCACGGCGATCCCGCCCTTGCCGGCCAGCCCCACCAGCTCCGCGGGCCGCTGCGACATCCAGCGCACGACGTCGGCGAGGCCGTGCCCACGCGCGCGGGCCTGCGTCCACACCAGCGGCAGCCCCAGCTGCAGGGAGGCGATGCCGCCCCAGGCCAGCCCGAAGTCGCCGACGTCGAGGCGCTTGAGCTCGGGCGTGCACGGCGAGTGGTCGCTGACGACGAGGTCGATCGTGCCCTCGGCGAGGGCCCGCCAGAGCCGGTCGCGGTTGCCGGCGTCGCGGATCGGCGGGCAGCACTTGAACCGGGTGTCGCCGTCGGGCACCTCGTCGGCGGCGAGCGTGAGGTAGTGCGGGCAGGTCTCCGCGCTCACCCGCACCCCGTCGGCGCGCGCCTTCGCCAGCCGGTCCAGCGCGTCGGCCGAGGACAGGTGCACGACGTGCACCCGCGCGCCCGTCACGGCGGCCAGCTCCAGCAGGTGCGCGATGGCCGAGTCCTCGGCGGCGCCGGGGCGGGAGGCCACGAAATCGGCGTAGCGGCGGCCGTGCGCGTCGTGCACGAGCTCGCCGTCCTCGGCGTGCGCGATGAGCAGGCCGTCGAACGCGGCGACCTCGCGCAGCGCGTCGCGCGGGGAAGTCAGCGCGGGGAACTCCGGGACCCCGCTGTCGATCATGAAGCACTTGACGCCGAACACGCCCGCCTCGTGCAGCGCGCGCAGCTGCGGCTCGTTGCCGGGCACCGCGCCGCCCCAGAAGCCGACGTCGACCGCGCACTGCCCGCGCGCCGCGGCCCGCTTCACCTCCAGCGCCGCCACGTCGAGCGTGGGCGGCAGCGAGTTCAGCGGCATGTCCACGATCGCGGTGACGCCACCGGCGGCCGCGGCCCGGGTGGCGGTGGCGAAGCCCTCCCACTCGGTGCGCCCCGGCTCGTTGACGTGCACGTGCGTGTCGACCAGGCCCGGCAGCAGCACCTCGTCGGCCGCGAGCACGACCTCGCGCTCCGCGTCCACGGCCGCGTCACGGGGCAGGACCGCGGCGATCCGCTCCCCGTCCACCAGCACCGCGGCCGGGCGCTCGGCGCCGTCGACCACGGCCCGGTCCGCCCGGAAGACGATCACTGCTGGGACTCCCGGTAGGCGCGCCAGCTGGCCAGCTCCGAGATGTCGGTCAGCGGCGGCAGGCTCGGGTACTCCCGGCGCAGCACCATCGCCAGCGACCCGCTGCCGTCGATCAGCTCGATCACCCCCAGCTCCAGGCCGTCCGGCTCGCCGGGCAGCAGCACCTCGCGCAGCTGGGCGTAATCCATCTCGTACACCTCGCCCACGACCGACGCCCCGCCCGGGCCGACGTCCTCCAGCGCCGGGTAGCGCCCGCCGACCGCGTGGAAGCGGTAGCGCGGCGCGGTCGTCGTGCGGGCCACCAGCGGGGAGTCCCCGACGAGGTGGTGGTCGGCGCCGCCGGACATCGCGGTGCCGTTCAGGAACATCCTCATGCGGTCCCCTTCGCTCGCCTGTCGCGTCCGATCATCCCGCCTGAAGTTTTCCGGCCACCGACCGATGAGTTCTACGCCCCCGCCGGGTCCGACCCGGTAGTCGCAGGAGAGGAGTGGGCGCATGAGCTCGGTTCGGGTGCTCGTCGGTACGCGCAAGGGTGCGTTCGTGCTGACCGCGGACGGCACGCGCGACGACTGGAAGGTCGACGGGCCGCACTTCGGCGGCTGGGAGGTCTACCACGTCGCAGGCTCCCCCGCGGACCCCCAGCGGATCTTCGCCGCGCCGTCCGGTGGCTGGTTCGGGCAGGTGATCCAGCGCTCCGACGACGGCGGGGCCAGCTGGGCGCCGGTGGGCAACGAGTTCACCTACGCCGGCGTGCCCGGCACCCACCAGTGGTACGACGGCACCCCGCATCCGTGGGAGTTCGCCAGGGTCTGGCACTTCGCGCCCTCGGCCACCGACCCCGACACGGTGCTGGCCGGCGTCGAGGACGCCGCGCTCTTCAGGTCCGTCGACGGCGGCGCGAGCTGGCAGGAGGTCCCGGGGCTGCGCGAGCACGGCTCGGGCCCGCAGTGGCAGCCCGGCGCGGGCGGTATGTGCCTGCACACCATCGTCCCCGACCCGCGCGACCCGGCCCGCATGCACGTGGCGATCTCCGCCGCCGGCGTGTTCCGCACCGAGGACGCCGGCCGGACCTGGCAGCCGACCAACCGCGGGCTGCAGTCCGAAGGCATCCCCGACCCCGACGCCGAGGTCGGGCACTGCGTGCACAACCTGGCCATGCACCCGTCCCGCCCCGACACGCTCTACATGCAGAAGCACTGGGACGTCATGCGCACCGACGACGGCGGCGACACCTGGTACGACATCGGCGAGGGCCTGCCGTCCGACTTCGGCTTCCCCATCGACGTGCACGCCCACGAACCCGACACCGTCTACGTCGTGCCGATCACCAGCGACTCGCTGCACGTGCCGCCGGAGGGCAGGCTGCGCGTCTACCGCAGCCGCGCCGGCGGCGGCGAGTGGGAGCCCCTGACCAACGGCCTGCCCCAGCAGCACTGCTACGTCAACGTCCTGCGCGACGCCATGGCCGTCGACACCCTCGACGACTGCGGCGTCTACTTCGGCACCACCGGCGGGCAGGTCTACGTCTCCCCCGACGGCGGGGACACCTGGTCGGCGATCGTCCGCGACCTGCCCGCGGTGCTGTCGGTGGAGGTGCAGACGCTGCCATGACCGAGGTCCGCGTGAAACTGCCCCAGCACCTGCGCAAGCTCGCCCGCGTGGACGGCGAGGTGGCGCTGGCCGTCACCGGCCCGGTGACGCAGCGCTCCGTGCTCGACGCCCTGGAGGCCCGCTACCCGGCGCTGCGCGGCACCGTCCGCGACCACGGCACCGGCCGGCGACGGGCGTTCGTGCGGTTCTTCACCGGCGAGCAGGACCTGTCCCACGACTCACCCGACGACCCGCTGCCCGACGCCGTGAGCCGTGGGAGTGAGCCGTTCCTGGTGGTGGGGGCGATGGCCGGGGGGTGAGGGCAGCGCCGCGACGGAGGTGCCGTACTCAACGTCGGTGGATCTGGTCGGCCGGCTCCGGATGGTCGTGCCGATGCCCACCGACGCATGTCGACCAGAACCCGGTCAGGGCGGCACCGCCGAATCACCTCAGATCGGTGGCGCGGTGTCCGCGGTCGGCGAGGGCCGGGCTCGCGGGACGCGCACCACCAACCACTCGGCACGCCCCGGGGCCGGCGGTCCTGGCCGCACCTCGCAGCCCAGGACATGGTCTCGCAACCCGCCGGCGGGCTGCGACAACCCACCCGACGCTGCGCGGACGCCACCAACCTCTGCGAGGAGCGGCTGGTTCGGGCTAGCGCCCCACCGAACCGGCGAGCAGCGGGTCGAGCGTGACCCCGGCGTGCTTGCGGCGCACGTTCTCCAGCCGGTACTTGGTGCTGAACACGGCCAGCAGCGCCCCGTCGGCCCGTCGGGTGAGGACCTCGACGTCGCTCTCCCGGTCCAGCACCACCGCCCCGTCGGGGTCGGTGAGCCGGGCGACGGTGTAGTCGAGGTGCTCCAGCCGGACCGGGGAGCGGTACTCGTCGGCCATGCGGGCGGCGACGACGTCGAACTGCAGCGGCCCGACCGCGGCCAGCACCGGGGCCTGGTCGCCGCGCAGGTCCGAGCGCAGGACCTGGATGACGCCTTCGCTGTCGAGCTGGTCGATGCCCCGGCGGAACTGCTTGAACGTGCCGGCGTCGGCCGCGCGGACGACGGCGAAGTGCTCGGGGGCGAAGCTGGGGATGGCGGGGAACTCGACGGGGTCGGCGGCGTAGAGGGTGTCGCCGGGGCGCAGGGCGCCGGCGTTGACCAGGCCCACGATGTCGCCGGGGAACGCCTCCTCGACGGTGGTGCGCTGCTGGCCGAACACGGCCTGGGCGTACTTGGTGGCGAACGGGCGGCCGGTGCCGGCGTGGGTGAGGACCATGCCGCGCTCGAACCGGCCCGAGCAGATCCGCACGAACGCCATCCGGTCGCGGTGCGAGCGGTCCATGCCGGCCTGCACCTTGAACACCAGGCCGGACATCGGCGCGTCGAGCGGGCGGGGGGTGCCGGTGGCGTCGTCGCGGGCCTCGGGGGCGGGCGCGAGGTCGACCAGCGCGTCGAGCAGGCGGGCCACGCCGACGCCGGTCAGCGCGGCGCCGAACAGGACGGGGGTGGCCGAGCCGGACAGGAAGTCCTTCTCGTCGAACCCGGCGCCGATCTCGCTGAGCAGGGCCAGCTCGTCCTGGGCGGTCGACCAGACCTCCGGCTCGGCCGCCGCGACCTCCGCGGCCGGCACGACCTCCACCGCGGCCCGGGTGGCGCCACCCGCGGTGCGGGTGAACCGGCTGAACTCGCCGGTGGCCACCTCGATGAGCCCGCGCAGCTGGCCGGCGATGCCCAGCGGCCAGGTCAGCGGCATCGGTCGCAGGCCGATGGTCTGCTCGACCTCGTCGAGCAGCTCCAGCGCCTCGCGGCCGGGGCGGTCCCACTTGTTGACGAAGGTGAGCACCGGGATGCCGCGGGCGCGGCAGACGTCGAACAGCTTGAGCGTCTGCGGCTCCAGGCCCTTGGCCGCGTCGAGCAGCATGACCGCGGCGTCGACGGCGGCGAGGACCCGGTAGGTGTCCTCGGAGAAGTCGCCGTGGCCGGGGGTGTCGAGCAGGTTGACCACGTGGTCGCGGTAGCTGAACTGCAGCACGGCCGAGGTGATGGAGATGCCGCGCTTGCGCTCCATCTCCATCCAGTCCGAGGTGACCCCGCGCCGGCCGGCCTTGCCGTGCACGGCGCCCGCCTGGTCGATCCGCTCCGCGTACAGCGCCAGCGCCTCGGTCAGCGTCGACTTGCCCGCGTCGGGGTGGCTGATCACGGCGAACGTCCGGCGCCGCAGCGCCTCGGTCGGAACCCGGGCCGACTCCCCCACATCCGTTGACATCTCACCGCCCATGCTACGTGTCGCCACGTCGTGACCCGCGACCACCGCACACCCGAAACGACCTTGGGGTTTCCGGCGATTGCATCCAGATCGGGCGTGCCGTAACGCCCACGGACTCGTTGGCGTTACGAGGAACCGGGTCGGGCCGGTTCCCGACGGGGGACGGGAGCTGAACATGCCGGCAGGTGGGCAGCACCGGCCCGCCACGGCCACCGGCTGGCCGCGGCGGACGGTGGCCGCTGTCGCGCTGCGCCGCGCCACCGCCTTCGTGATGCTCGCGGGGCTGACCACGGCCCTGAGCGGGCCGGCCGCGGTGTGGGTGGCCGAGCTGGGGGCGGTCGCGTTCGCGGGCTGCGCCGGCCTGGGCTGCCTGCGGGCCTCGCGGCGGGCCGTGGGCGGGGCCAGGGCGGGCTGGAGCACCCTGGCCGCGGCCAGCTGGGCGTGGGGGGTGGCGCACCTGGGCGCGGCCGCCACCACCGGTGTGCTCACCGGTTCCGCGCCCGCGCCGGGGGGCGAGCCGGGCCCCGCCGACCTGGTGGGGCTGGCGTTCCCCGTGGTGGCCCTGGTGGCGGTGTGCCTGCTGGCGCCCCGCTCGCAGGACCGGTCGCTGCCCCGCCGGGTCATCGACGCGCTCACCGTGGGATGCGCGCTGGCCCTGCTGACCTGGACGGTGGTGGTCGACTCCGCGCTCGGCCTGGTCAGCGGCTCCCCCGCGGCGGTGGCGATGTGGCTGGCCCGCCCGGTCGGCGACGCGGTCCTGCTGACCGTCGTCGTGCTGACCGTCGCCCAGGACCGGCGGCTGCCGTGGCGGTGGGCGCTGCTGGGCGCCGCGGTACTGGCCATGGCCGCGTCCGACGTGGCGGTGGCGCTGCTGCGCGGGGCCGGGCACGACGGCGCGCTGGCCGTCGCCGGGTGGGGGTGGTGGGCGGCGTTCTGCCTGCTCACCACGGCCGGGGCGACCGTCGGGATGGCGGGCGAGGCGGAGCCGGCCGAGCCCGCCGAGCCGGCGGAACCCGACGAGCCGCGGCCGCGGCGCCCCGGGCTGCTGCCGTACCTGCCGCTGTTGGCCGCGGCCGTGGCGGTCGCGGTGCAGTACGCCGCGCGCGGGAGGGGGCTCGGCGCCGTGGGGACGTCGCTGACCGCGCTGCTGGTCGCCCTGGTGATGCTGCGCCAGTACTGCGTGCTGCGCACCAACCACCTCCAGGCCCGCGCCATCGCCGAGCGCGAGGCGGAGCTGCACCGGCTGGCCTTCCACGACCCGCTGACCGGGCTGGCCAACCGCGCCCTGTTCCTCGACCGGCTGGGGCACGCGCTCGACCTGGCGACCCGCGAGCCGCGACGGGTGGCGGTGGTCTTCGTCGACCTCGACGGCTTCAAGGCGGTCAACGACACCCTCGGGCACGCCGCGGGCGACGAGCTGCTGGTGTCGGTGGCGCGGCGGATGCGCGGCGCGATCCGGGCCACCGACACGCTGGCCCGCCTCGGCGGCGACGAGTTCGCCGTGCTGACCGAGCAGGGCAGCGACCCCGCGGTGGTGGCCCGCACGCTGCTGGCCTCGCTGCGCAGGCCGTTCGCGCTGCACGGGCGGGAGGTCGCGGTCTCGGCGAGCATCGGCGTGGCGACCGCCGAGCCGGGGGTGGGCGCCGACCAGGCCCCCGCCCTCATCCACCGCGCCGACGTGGCCATGTACGCGGTCAAGAGCTCCGGCAAGGACGGCGTGCAGATCCACTCCCCCGCCGTGCACGACCGGCCCCGCCCCGCCGCGCCGCCCGCGCACCGGGCGCTGGCCGCGGCCATCGAGCTGGGCGCGGTGCGCACCGTCTACCGCCCGGTGGTGGACACCGACCACGGCCGGATCGCCGCCCTGGAGGCGGTGCCGCGCTGGTCGGAGGCGGTGGGGGCGGTGCCGGCGGGGCCGCTGCAGCGCCCGTGCCCACCGCTGACCGCGGTCGTGCTGGAGCAGTCCTGCCACCAGCTGGCCCGCTGGAGCGACCAGCTGGGCCACCACCGGTTGCGGCTCGTGGTCGCGGTGGGCGTCGCGGAGCTGGCCGACGCGGAGCTGCCGGCCAGGGTCGACCGCGTCCTGGCCCGCT
Organism: Pseudonocardia lacus; assembly: GCF_018531445.1. Lineage (GTDB taxonomy): Bacteria > Actinomycetota > Actinomycetes > Mycobacteriales > Pseudonocardiaceae > Pseudonocardia > Pseudonocardia lacus. The sequence goes on along the minus strand of NZ_JAHDTH010000169.1, from coordinate 3,027 downwards.
ACCGGCTGGCACCCGGCCAGCTCACGATGGAGATCGACGACGGGCAGCTGCCCGAGCGGCCGGCCGCGGCGCTGGACGCGCTGCACCGGCTGCGCCACCTCGGGGTGCGCCTCGGGCTGGGGGGGCTGGGCTCCGGCTACGCGACGCTGGCCTGGTTGTCGGGCGCCCCGCTGGACACCGTGAAGATCGACAGCGACCTGGTGGCCGACGTCGACCACGACGACGGGCGCTGCCGGCTGCTGCGCGGGGTGCTCGCCCTGACCCACCAGCTCGGGCTGCGCAGCGTGGCCGACGGCGTCGAGCGCAGCGGCCAGCTGGTGGAGCTGCGCAGGCTGAACTGCGACTTCGTGCAGGGCCACCTGGTGGCCGGCCCGGCCACGGCCGCCGAGCTGACGCCCGTGGTGCTGGCCCAGCAGCCGCTGCTGCCGCGCGGGCTGATCGAGCCGGCCGCGGCGCCCGCCCCCGCACTGGTCCGCCCGCCGGTGGTGCGCGGGCGCACGCTCAACGCCTGGTGACCGGACCGGCGTCGGGCGGCCGCGGCGCCGCGTCGATGACCAGCGGCCCCGCGCCGGGCCGGGGGGTCGGCCCGGTGGCCGCCCCGTCGACGACCGAGCCGTCGGTCGGCCCGAGGAACCACGGGAACAGCGTGCCGGCACCCGGACGTCCGTCGGGCGCGGCACGTCCGCCGGGCTCGGGCAGCGCGCCGAGGACCGCGTCCAGCTCCGCGTCCTCGGCGACGACGCAGACCACCTCGGCGAGCAGGACGTAGTCGGTCGGCGACGTGTTCGGGGCCGCGGTGCGCACGGCGGGCACACCGGGGGCGCCCGGGGGTCCCGCCGGACCGTGGACCCGGCACTCCAGCCGCGCCCGCCCGGTGTCCAACGACGGCACCGAGACGCGGTGCGAGGGCACCGGCGTCCAGCGCACCGCCCCCGAGGCGTCGCGCTCGGCGCCGGACAGCGCGGCGAGGTGCCCGCCGAGGTCGGCGGTGGTCAGGTGGGCGACCAGCTCGCCGGTGGCCAGCGCGGCCGCCCGGACGTGCTCGGGCTCGCCGCCGGCGTCGCGTACCGCGGCCAGGGTGATGCCCACCGTCGCCGTGCGACCGCGCATCGGCAGGCAGTACCCCAGCGGCGCGACGAGCGGCGTCCCGGCCGCGTCCGCGGTGCTGACGACGGCGACCGAGTGGGGGCGCACCAGCCCGCTGAGCAGGCGGTGGCGCTGCCGCGGGTCCAGCGCGCCCGGATCGACGGCGCGCATCCGACCTCGTCCCTCCCGGGTCGGGGTCCCGGGCGGGGCGCAGTCTCGCACGGCGCGCCCGGGGCGCGGGGCTCCGGTCAGCTCGCCTGCACGCTCGAACGCGACAGCGCGTGCTGGACCAGCACGATCAGCGTCTCGGTGCACGAGTCCGCCCGGCGGGCGTCCATGTGCACGACCGGGGTGTCGCGGCTGATCGCCAGTGCCTCGCGCACCGCGTCGGCGCTGAAGGCCGAGGAGTGCGGGAAGCCGTTGATCGCCACCACGAACGGCAGCCTGCGGTTCTCGAAGTAGTCCACCGCGGCGAAGCACTCGTCGATGCGGCGCAGGTCGACCAGGACGACGGCGCCGACCGCGCCGCGGGCCAGCTCGTCCCACATGAACCAGAACCGGTCCTGGCCGGGGGTGCCGAACAGGTACAGGATCAGCGAGTCGTCGACGGTGATCCGGCCGAAGTCCATGGCGACCGTGGTCGTCGTCTTGTCCGGCACGGAGTCGTTGTTGTCGATGCCCAGCGAGGCGGTCGTCATGGCCTCCTCGGTGAGCAGCGGAGGGATCTCCGACAGCGTGCGCACCATGGTGGTCTTGCCGACGCCGAACCCACCGGCGATGACGATCTTGAGCGGCACTGGCCGGCTCTCAGCGTGCACGAAGTCCCTCCAGCAGTCGCTCGAGGATCGCCGGCCCGGGGCCGCCGCCCGTTCCGTCGGCCGCGGCCTGCGGAGCGTGCACCTCGAGGTATCCGGCCTCGGCCAGGTCGCTGACGAGCACCCGGGCCACTCCGACCGGCACGCGCAGCGCGGCGCCGATCTCCATGAGTGACACCGGGCGAGCCGCCAGCTGGACGATGATCCGGTACTCCATCTGCAGGTCACCGCCGAGCGATGCCTGTTCGGTGAGCGTGACCAGCGATTCGATGGGCAGGTCCGTTCCCGTGGACCGGGTCCGGCCACCGGTCACCGCGAAGACGGGCACGACCCGCCCGGCCGGGCTCGCCGGCCGGGCGGACGCCCCGGGATCGTGGCCCATCACCACCCCTTCGCACCGCCCGCCAGGTCGGCCCGGGCGTCGGCGCGCGGAGCCGGGGTGAGCGCGTGCTCGACGCGCGCCGCCAGCATGGTCATCTCGTAGGCCACGACGCCGAGGTCGCAGCGCCGGTCGGCCTGCACGGCGAGGGTGGCGCCGTAGCTGATCGCGGTGACGAACAGGTAGCCGCCGGCCATCTCCAGGATGGTCTGGGTGACCGGGCCGGCCTCCAGCAGGTGCGCGGTGCCCCGGGCCAGGCTGACCAGGCCGGAGGCCGCGGCGGAGAGCCGGTCGGCCAGCGCGGCGTCGGTCCCGGCCGAGGTGGCCAGGCGCAGCCCGTCGGCCGAGACCACGATGGCGCGCAGGACGCCGGGGGTGTCGCGGGTGAAGTCCACCAGCAGCCAGTCCATCTGGCCGTCGAGACCGCCTACCATCCCGCACCCCGTCCGCTGGTGGTGTCGCCGTCGACGACGTCCCGGGCCGCCTGCCGGCTGGCCTGGTAGCGCGACAGGGCGCTCGCCGCGCTCGCCGCGGGCACGGCGGGCGGGGCGGCCTCGGTGGAGGTCGGCTGGCGCAGCTCCGGGGTGAGGTGGGCCTGCGGGACGCGCCGGCGCAGCGTGAACGGCGCGGCCTCGCCGGACGACTCGTCCTGGTTCGGGCGGTCGGGCGCGATGCCCTCGGTCGGGCGCGCGGGCGCCTCGGCGGCGGGGTGGTCGCGCGGGGCGGGCACCACCCGCAGGTCGGCCA
>NZ_JAHDTH010000168.1 GCF_018531445.1 Pseudonocardia lacus | reverse complement strand
GGGCCGGGCCGTCGGAGCGCGGGTGGCCGCCGGGACGCGCGCGCCGACGTCGGCGCCAGTGCCGCCAGTGCCTCACCGGTGCATCACCACTGCCTCATCCGCCCTCCGCCGCGGCCGCCGGTGGCGGGGCCGCGGGCGCCCGGCCGCGGCGCGGGCCGGTGCCGAGCAGGCGCTGCAGCACCACGAAGACCAGCAGCAGCAACCCGATGACGATCTTCGTCCACCAGGAGCTGAGCGTGCCCTCGAACGAGATGATCGTCTGCACCAGGCCCAGCACCAGCACGCCCAGCAGCGAGCCGAGCACGTAGCCCGAACCGCCGGTGAGCAGGGTGCCGCCGATCACCACGGCGGCGATGGCGTCGAGCTCCATGCCCACCGCGTTGAGGCTGTAGCCCGACAGCAGGTAGAGGCTGAACATGAGCCCGGCCAGCGCGGAGCAGAACCCGCTGATGGCGTAGACCCCGACCCGGGCCCGCCCGACCGCCAACCCCATCAGCAGCGCCGACTGCTCGTTGCCGCCCACCGCGTAGACGGTGCGGCCGAACCGGGTCAGGTGCAGCACGTACGCCCCCACCGCCACCACGACCAGCGCGAGCACCGCGGGCGGGGTGAGGAACAGTCGCCCGCCCAGCGGGATCGACGCCGAGGCGATGGCCGAGAACGTCGGGTCGGTGATCGGGATGGAGTTGAGGTCGATGATGTAGCAGAGCCCGCGGGCCAGGAACAGCCCGGCCAGCGTCACGATGAACGGCTGGATGTCCAGGTAGTGGACGACCGCGCCCATGGCCAGCCCGAACAGCGTGCCCCCGACCAGCACCCCGATGATCACCACCGGCGCCGACCAGCCGGCGCGCAGCCCGGACGCGGTGACCATGGTCGTCAGCGCCACCACCGAGCCGACCGACAGGTCGATGCCGCCGGTGAGGATCACGAAGGTCATCCCGACGGCCAGCACGATCAGGAACGAGTTGTCGATCAGCAGGTTGAGCATCACCTGGCCGGAGGCGAACTTGCGGTAGCGCAGGCTGCCGACGGCGAACAGGGCCACCAGCAGCCCCACGGTGACCAGCACCGGGACGAACCGGGTCGGCACCCCGAGGCGCCGCCCGGGGCCGGTGGCGACCGGTCCGACGACGGGGGGCGGGGCGGTGGTCACGACGTGCTCCTCTCCACGGGCCGCTCGACCGGCCGCGGCTCGGGCGGGGTGGCCTCCCCCGGTGGCGCGGCCGGTGGCCGCTTGCGACGCCGGCCGGCCAGCAGCTCGTAGGTGCGCGGCGACTGCATCAGGCAGACCGCGATCACCACGACGGCCTTGAACACCAGCGAGACGTCCGGCGGGATGCCCAGGGTGAGCACGGTGGTGTTGAGGGTCTGGATGGTCAGCGCCCCGAACAGCGTGCCGACGATGGAGAACCTGCCCCCGGCCAGCGAGGTGCCGCCGATGACCACGGCCAGGATGGCGTCCAGCTCCAGCCAGAGCCCGGCCCGGTTGGCGTCCGCGGCGTTGATGTTCGAGCTGATCATCAACCCGGCCACGCCCGCGCACAGCGCGGAGAAGACGTAGACCGTCCAGATCAGCACGCGCGCCCGCACGCCGGCCAACCGGCTGGCCGCGGGGTTGATCCCGACCGCCTCGACCAGGGTGCCGAGCGCGGTGGCCCGGGTGGCCAGGGCGACCAGGGCGTAGACCGCCGCCGCGACGACGACGGTCAGCGGCACCGCGAGCAGCTCGCCGCCGGCGATGTCGGAGAACAGCGGGTTGTTGACGGTGACGATCTGGCCGTCGGTGATCAGCTGGGCCAGCCCTCGCCCGGCGGTCATCAGGACCAGCGTCGCGATGATCGGCTGGATGCCCAGCACGGAGACCAGGAAGCCGTTCCAGGCGCCCAGCGCGACCGACAGGCCGAGCGCGATGCCGATGCCCTCCAGGGCGGCGCCGGGCGAGGTCGGGTCGGGGCTGGCCGCGATCCACGCGCAGGTGGTCGCACCGGCGATCGCCACGATCGCGCCGACCGACAGGTCGATGCCGCGGGTGGCGATCACCAGGGTCATGCCCAGCGCCATCAGCGCCACCGGGGCGCCGTTGTGCAGGATGTCGATCACGCTGCCGTAGAGCCGGCCGTCCTGCACGCGCACCGCGAAGAACCCCGGCGCCAGGGCCAGGTTCAGCAGCAGCAGGACGACCAGCGGCCAGAACGGCTTGCGCCACAGCTCACGCATCGGCTCGCCCGTACTCCCACTCCGCGCCGCCGGTGCCCGGCGGGTCGGCGTGCCCGGTGGCGATCAGCTCCATCACCCGGTCCACCTCCACGTCCTCGCCGGTCAGCTCGGCGACGGGGCGGCGGTCCCGCAGCACCAGCACCCGGTCGGCCAACCGGACCACCTCCTCCAGCTCGGCGGAGATGTAGACCACCGCCATGCCCTGCCCGGCCAGGTCGGCGACCAGCGCCTGGATCTGCGCCTTGGCGCCGATGTCGATGCCGCGGGTGGGCTCGTCCAGGATGAGCAGCCGTGGGCCCGTCGCCAACCACCGGGCCAGCAGCACTTTCTGCTGGTTGCCCCCGGAGAGGTTGCGCAGCAGCGCGTCCGGGTCGGGCGGGCGGATGTCGAGCACCTCGATCCAGCGCGCCGCCACCTCCTCCTGGGTGCGCCCGGGGATGCGGCGCAGGCCCCGGGCGGCCTGCATGGCGAGCACGATGTTGTCGCGCACCGTCAGGTCGGCGACCACACCCTCGGCGCCGCGGTTCTCCGAGGTGAAGGCCACGCCGCTGCCGATGGCGTCGCGCGGGGTGCGCATCGGCACGACCCGGCCGTCGATGGTGATCTGGCCGGTGTCGGCGCGGTCGGCGCCGAACAGCAGCCGGGCGAGCTCGGTGCGCCCGGAGCCGAGCAGCCCGGCCAGCCCGACGACCTCGCCCGGGCGCACCGCGAGGTCGACCGGCTCGATCGCGCCCCGCCGGCCCAGCCCGGACGCGGCCACCACGGGCTCGACCGCCTCCGGGGCCGGCGCGGCCGGCGCCCGGTCGAGCTGCTCGAGCGCCTCCAGCTCGCGCCCGACCATCGCCGAGACCAGCTGCAGGCGCGGCAGCTCGGCGGTGCGGTACTCCCCCACGAGCCGGCCGTTGCGCAGCACGGTCGTGCGGTCGGAGATGGCGTAGACCTGGTCGAGGAAGTGCGTGACGAACAGGATGGCCACGCCCTCCGCGCGCAGGCCGGAGACCACCCGGAACAGCTCGGCCACCTCGTCGGCGTCCAGGCTGGAGGTGGGCTCGTCCAGGATCAGGACCTTGCAGTCCACCTGCACCGCCCGCCCGATGGAGACCAGCTGCTGCACGGCGATCGAGTGGCTGCCCAGCGGTGAGGCCGGATCGACGTCCAGGTGCAGGCGGGCCAGCACCTCGCGGGCCCGCTTGCGCACCCCCCGCCCGTCGATGCGGCCCCACCGCCGCGGCTCCCGGCCGAGCAGCAGGTTCTCCGCCACGGAGAGGTTCGGGCAGAGGTTGACCTCCTGGTACACGGTGCTGATGCCGGCCGCCTGCGCCTGCGCCGGGCCGCTGAACGCGACCTCGGCGCCGTCGAGCACGACCCGGCCCGCGTCCAGCGGGTGGACCCCGGTCAGCGCCTTGATCAGCGTCGACTTGCCGGCGCCGTTCTCGCCCATCAGCGCGTGCACCTCGCCGGCGCGCAGCCGGAAGTCGACCCCGTCGAGGGCGCGCACGGGCCCGAACGCCACGCTGATGCCGGTCATCTCCAGCAGCGGCGCGGCGTCCGGGCCCGGTTGCGGTACTGCAGTCATCGGTGCGTCCCGATCTCCGTGCGGTCGGTTGCGGTCGAGGCGTCAGTACTGCCGCGTGGGCAGCGCCTCCTTGGCCGCCGCCTGGTCGAAGGTGGTCTCCTCGGTGACGACCCGCGGCGGGATCTGCTCACCGGCGACGACCTTCTTCGCCAGGTCCATCAGCTGCGGGCCGAGCAGCGGGTTGCACTCCACGATGTAGTTGATCTTGCCGTCGGCCAGGGCCTGCATGCCGTCCTTGACCGCGTCCACCGTGATGATCTTGATGTCCTGGCCGGGGACCTTGCCGGCCGCCTCGATCGCCTCGATCGCGCCCAGGCCCATGTCGTCGTTGTGCGCGTAGAGCACGTCGATGTCCGGGTTGGACTTGAGGAACGCCTCCATGACCTGCTTGCCGCCGGAGCGGGTGAAGTCACCGGTCTGCGAGGCGACGACCTTCAGGTTCGGGTTGGCCGCGATGACCTCGGCGAACCCCTCCTGCCGGTCGATGGCCGGCGCCGAGCCGGTCGTGCCCTGCAGCTCGACGATGTTGACCGGTCCGGCACTGCTCTCCGGCTGCTCCAGCAGCCACTGGCCGGCCTTCTTGCCCTCCTCGATGAAATCCGAGCCGAGGAAGGTGGCGTAGAGGCTGGTGTCGGCCGAGTCGACCGCCCGGTCGGTCAGGATGACCGGGATGCCGGCGCGCTTGGCCTCCTGCAGCACCGGGTCCCACCCGGACTCCACCACCGGGCTGAACGCGATCACGTCCACCTGCTGCTGGATGAAGTTGCGGATGGCCTTGATCTGGTTCTCCTGCTTCTGCTGCGCATCGGAGAACTGCAGCTCGATGCCGGCCTCCTCGGCCGACTCCTGCACGGACTTGGTGTTGGCGGTCCGCCAGCCGCTCTCGGCGCCGACCTGGGAGAAGCCCATCACGATGGACTCCCCGCCGGAGTCGCCGGCGTCGGCGGGAGCGCTCCCACCGCCGGCGTCGGCGCCGCCGTTGCCGCACGCGGCGAGGGTCAGCGCCAGCACGGCGGCCGCGGCCAGCCGCACGCCGCGCCTGCGGAAGGTGGACCTCGGGGTGGACTCGGTTGTCCAGCGCACGCGCGCCTCCTGGTGCTCATCGTCGGGCATAGGGGGGTGTGACGGGTCACACGGTCGGGGCGGATTGTGAGCGCTAACAATCCGCGCCGTCAAGGCCTTGCGCCGACCGCTACCCGGTCGTAATGCGCGGGACGGGCTAACGCGGCCCGGGCAGGCTGCGCCCGAGCCGGGCGATCGCGGCGCGGATCCGGTCGGGCGGATGGGCCGCGTAGCCCAGGACCAGACCCCCCGGCCCTTCGCTCCAGCGGTGGCGTGAGAGCGGGTGCACGACGACGCCCGCCGCGCGTGCCCGCTCCGCCAGCGCCACGTCGTCGAGCCGGGCGGCGCCGGGCCGCTCGGGGAAGGTGACCATCAGGTGCAGCCCGGCGGCGACGCCGTGCACGGTGGCCCCGGGCAGGTGCTCGGTCAGCGCGCCCAGCATGGCGTCGCGACGGCGGCGCTGGCGCGCGCGCACCCGGCGCAGGTGGCGCTCCAGCTCGCCGGACTCCATCAGCTCGGCCAGCACGAGCTGGGGCAGCGCGGCGTTGCCCAGGTCGGACATGTACTTCTGGGTCACCACCTCGGTGCGCAGCCGGGCGGGAACGATCATCCAGCCCAGCCGCATGGCCGGGGCGAGCGTCTTGGACACGCTGCCGGTGTGCACGACGCGGTCGGGCGCCATCGCCTGCAGGGCCGGCACGGGCGCCCGGTCGTAGCGGTGCTCGGCGTCGTAGTCGTCCTCGACGACGAGCTCGACGCCGGTGCTCGGGGCGAGCAGCTCGCGGCGCCTGCCGGGGGCCAGCACGACACCGGTCGGGAAGTGGTGGGCCGGGGTCACCAGCACCACCGACTCGCCGGTGCGGGCCAGCGCGGCGACGTCGATGCCCTCGCCGTCCACCGGTACCGGGACCGGCGTGAGGCCCCAGTGCGCGAGCTCGTCGTGCGCGCCGCGCGAACCCGGGTCCTCCACGGCGACCGAGTCGGCCCCCCGGTTGCGCAGCACCTGGGCCACCAGCGCGATCGCCTGCGCGACGCCGGCGACCACGACGATGTCCTCGGCCTCGGCGCGCACCCCGCGCACCCGGCGCAGCCACCGGGCCAGCACGGCACGCAGGACGGGGTTGCCCTGCGGGTCGCCGTAACCCAGGTCGGCCGGGCCGGCCGAGGCCAGCACCGCCCGCTCGGCGCGCAGCCAGGCCGTGCGCGGGAACGCCGACAGGTCGGGCACCCCCGGCGACAGGTCGAAGTCGGCGCCGGTGGGCGCGGTGGGGGGCGGGGGCGGCGGGGACCGGTGCGGCGCCACGGCCACGACCGTGCCGCGCGCGCCGTCGGCCACGGCCACCCCCTCGTCGACCAGCCGCTGGTAGGCCGCGACGACGACCCCGCGGGAGACGCCCAGGTCGGTGGCGAGCAGCCGGGAGGAGGGCAGCCGGTCGCCCACCCGCAGCCTGCCGTCGGCCGCGGCCGAGCGCAGGGCGTCGGTCAGCCAGGCCGTGAGCCCGCCGCGCGGCGCTCCGCCGGCGTCGAGCTGGAGGAAGTCGGTGCCGCCGGCCATGCCCCTCCACCCGCCCCGTCCCGCCCGTCCGAGTGCTCCCACCATGATGGCCCGCGGCGGGAATGGTCCATCAGACGCGGCCGAACTTGGCCCTGTCGAGTGGACCATACGGGCCCGAGCATGACGGCGTGCCCCGAACGACGACCTCCCCACCACAGTCCACCGCACCCGTCCCCGCCCCCGGCCTGCTGCGCCTCAGCCTCCCCGGCGCCATCGGCATGGCCTGCGTCGGCGGCAGCGTCGCGGTCTCCGGGCTGCTCACCAGCGCCCCGCTGTTCACCGTGCAGGCCGTGCGTTACGCCGTGGCGGCGGTGCTGCTGCTCGGCCTGGCCCGCCTCGCCGGCCGCACCGTCCCCCGCCCGCGCGGCGCCGAGTGGGCGTGGCTGACGGCCGTGGCCGGTTCCGGGCTGGTGCTGTTCAACGTCGCCCTCGTGCGCGGCTCCGAGCACGCCGAGCCCGCTGTGCTCGCCGTGGCCGTGGCCGGCGCGCCGATCCTGCTCGCGCTGGTCGGACCGCTGCTGGCCGGTCGACGGCCCGTCCCCGCGGTCGTGCTGGCCGCCGCGGCGGTCACCGCGGGCGCGGCGCTGATCCAGGGCGGCGGACGCAGCGACGCGACCGGCCTGGCCTGGGCGGCCCTGACGCTGGCCTGCGAGGTCGGGTTCACCCTGCTCGCGGTGCCGGTGCTGGGCAGGCTCGGCGCCTGGGGCGTCTCGGTGCACGCGTGCTGGATCGCCGCGGTGGCGCTGGCCGCGGTCGGGCTCGGCACCGAGGGGCCGGCCGCCGTCCTCGCCCTCGGCCCCACCGAATGGATGGCCACGGCCTACCTCGCGGTCGTGGTCACCGCCCTCGCGTTCGTGCTCTGGTACTCCACGGTCGGCGCGATCGGATCGGCGAGGGCGGGCCTGCTGACCGGGGTCGCGCCGGCCGCCGCCGCGGTCGCGGGACCGCTGCTGGGCGGACCGCCGCCCGGACCGGTCGCCGCCGCCGGGGTCGCGCTCGTGGCGGTGGGTCCGCTGCTCGGGCTGCGCGCCCGCTCCGGTTGATCGTCCACTTCGGTCGACGCGGGCGCCGGTCCGCCGTTCGCGGGGGTACGGGATCGGCGCCCGACGCCCTACACTGGGCCGCTGCCGACCGGCTCGGGGGGACCGCCGTGACCCGCACGACAGTGGACGGTCCCGTGCTCGATGTCGCCGTACTGCGCCGCGCCGCGGCCGAGGTCCTGCGCCGCAACGACCTCGGCTCGGCGACCGTGGCCGCACCCGGGCTCTACCCGCACCAGTGGAGCTGGGACTCGGCCTTCATCGCCATCGGGCTGTCCCGCGTGGACGTGCCGCGCGCGGCCGTCGAGTTGCGCAGCCTGCTCGGTGCCCAGTGGAGCACCGGGATGGTCCCGCACATCGTGTTCTCCCCCGGCGCCGCCGACTACTTCCCCGGCCCCGACCGGTGGGGCACCGACGACGCCCCCGCCCGCCCGGCTGGCCGGCGCACCAGCGGCATCTGCCAGCCGCCGGTGCACGCGATCGCGGTGCGCCACGTCCTCGACCGCGGCCGCGAGCAGGGCGGGACGATCCAGGAGACCGCCGAGGTCTTCGCCGCGGAGACCTTCGACGCCCTGCTGGCCTGGCACCGGTGGCTGGTCCGCGCCCGCGACCCGGACGGCGTCGGGCTCGTCGAGATCCACCACAGCTGGGAGTCCGGCTTCGACAACTCCCCGCGCTGGGACGCGCCGTACTCCCGCGTCACACCGGGCCCGGTGGCCCCCTTCACCCGCCGCGACACCACCCACGTCGAGGACGCCGCCGAGCGCCCGACCGACGAGGAGTACCGCCGCTACCTGTGGCTGGTCGACCAGATGCGGGCCGTCGGCTTCGACGACGACCGGGTGCGCGAGACCGTCGACTTCCGCGTCCGCGACGTGTTCTTCTCCGCGATCCTGGCCGCCGCGGCCGAGGTGCTCGCCGACATCGGCGAGGAACTGGGCCGCGACGCCGACGCCGACGAGCAGCGCGCGGTCGCCCGGCGCTTCCGCACCGGCGTGGCGTCCACCGTCGACGCGACCACCGGCCTGGCCCGCGACTGGGACGTCCTGGCCCAGGAGTGGGTGGCCCCGCTCACCGTGGCCGGCTTCGCGCCGCTGGTCGCCGGCGGCGACGAGGGCCTGCTCACCCGCCAGCGCAGCCTGCTGCTGGGCGAGCAGTGGATGGGCCACCCGGCGCTGCGCTTCCCGCTGCCGCCCTCGACGTCGCCGGTCAGCCCGGACTTCCGCCGCCGGACCTACTGGCGGGGGCCGGTGTGGCCGTTCCTCAACCTGCTGCTGGGCTGGGCCTCGATCCGCGACAGCGCGTGGGACCTGCGCTGGGTGCTGCGCGACGCCTCCCTCGACCAACTGGCCGACCTGACCTTCGCCGAGTACTACGAGCCGATCACCGGCGAGCCGCTGGGCAGCCGCGACCAGTCCTGGACGGCGGCGGCGGCGCTGGAGTGGCTGGCCTGACCGTCCCGACGGTCGTGACGATCCTGACCGTTCGGGTGGTGCGACCGGACCACCCCGGTCGACCCCGGTCCCCCTCCGGACCGGAGCCGACCGGACGCGGTCCGCGCCGCTCGTTCCGGCGCGGGACGGCCTCGGAGCCCCGGCGCAGCCGCCGGGAGCTCAGTGCGTACTCGGTGCGCACTCGGTGCGTACTCCAGTGCGTACTCCAGCGCGGGCTCAGTGCCCGCCGCTGTGCGACCGACGCGCCGCGTCGGCGATGCCGTGCAGTGAGCAGGGCCAGCGCACGCCGGGCAGACCGGTGCCGCCCTTGGTGCAGGTGCGACAGCGCCCCGTGCGATCGGGCACGTGCTGGTCCAGCAGCTTCTGCCAGACGTCCACCATCGGTGCCAGCTCGGCGGCCAGCCTCCCGCCCTCCGTCATGCACTTCTCCGATCCCATCGACCGCCGACCTCACGGAGTCGACCCGTCGCCCTATCGTGGCTACTCGGCCTTGCATTCGCAAGTTCCGATGCATGAGCATCTGCACGTGCACACAACATCGCGCTACGCCAGGTGGCGGAAGAGCACCGCGAGCAACCCCACCGGCAACTGCGTCGAGCTGGCCGAACTGCCGGGCGGGAGGGTCGCCGTGCGCAACTCCCGCAGCCCGGAGGGACCCGTCCTGCTCTACACGCGCGCCGAGATCGCCGCGTTCATCGCGGGCGTGCGCGCCGGCGAGTTCGACGACCTGGCGCCGCGTTACGGGTCCGCGACATGATGATGAACACACTGCCGCCCACATCGGACTCCCCGGCCTGAACAGCGCAGCTCACCGGGATGGTCGAGACCGCTACCCACCGCCATCGGACTTCTGACCGGACAGCGGTTGACCATCGACTTGCTTCCGGCCCGGGGACCCGGCAGAGTGAAGCGGGCCACTGCGCTGAGCGAGCGGCTGAGCTGAGCGAAGCACGGGTTCGAGCATCGATCCTCCAGGGGAGAGCGCGGTTACAGCGATGAACGTGGCGAGGAACCACGAACCGCTCACGGGCGGTCCGAACGCCGAGAACGGCGTCACGTCGGGTCCGACCGTGCTGCGGATGGGCCTGGGCGCCGAGCTGCGCAGGCGCCGCGAACTGGCCGGCATCACCCGCGAGGTGGCCGGCGACGCGATCCGCGCCTCCACGGCCAAGATCAGTCGTCTGGAGCTGGGTCGGGTCAGCTTCAAGGAGCGCGACGTCGCCGACCTGCTGACCTTGTACAAGGTCACCGACGACGCCGAGCGCGCCGAGTTCCTCGAGCTCGTGCGCAAGGCCAACGCCCCCGGCTGGTGGCACCGCTACGCCGACCTGCTGCCCAACTGGTTCGAGACCTACCTCGGCCTCGAGCAGGCCGCCGCGGTCATCCGGACCTACGAGCTGCAGTTCGTCCCCGGCCTGCTGCAGACCCGCGAGTACGCCCGCGCCGTCACCCAGCTCGCGGTCAGCCGCGCCGAGGAGATCGAGCGCCGCGTCGAGCTGCGGATGCGCCGCCAGGAGCTGCTCACCGCCGAGGGCGCGCCCACCCTGTGGGCGGTCATCGACGAGGCGGCGCTGCGCCGCTCCATCGGCGGCCCCGACCTGGCCCGCGACCAGCTCACCCACCTGCTGGACATCAACGAGCGGCCGAACGTGTCGCTGCAGATCGCCCCGCTGAGCTACGGCGGCCACCCGGCCGCGGGCGGGCCGTTCACGCTGCTGCGCTTCGCCCAGCCCGACCTGCCCGACATCGTCTACCTCGAGCAGCTCACCAGCGCCCTCTACCTGGACAAGCGCGCCGACGTCGAGCACTACGCGCTGGTCATGGATCGGCTCGTGGCCCAGGTCGAGCCGCCGGCACGCACCGCGACGCTGCTGGAGCGGATCCGCAAGGAGCTGTGAGGCCGCGCACCCGCGGTGCCGGCAGTACCGCGCGCCGGGGCAGGCGCGTGCCCTCCTCACCGCTGCCCCAGCGCCACGGCCTGGACGCGGTGCGCCTGCGCACCCCGGTCGAGGCGTCCTGGGCGACGATGCGCGACCACCTCGTCGAACGGCTGCCCCGGGTGCCGCCCGAGCGCATCGACGCGATGCTGCGCGAGCGCCTGATCGTCGACGCGGCCGGCCCGCTCGCGCCCGACGCCCCCTACGTGCCGGGCACCTACCTGTGGTTCCACCGCGACCTTCCGGTCGAGGTGCCCGTGCCGTTCGACATCGGCGTCGTGCACCGCGACGAGCACCTCGTGGTCGTCGACAAGCCGCACTTCCTGGCCACCATCCCGCGCGGCAGCCACATCGTGGAGACCGCGCTGGTCCGCCTGCGCCGCGACCTCGACCTGCCCGAGCTGAGCGCCGCGCACCGGCTCGACCGGATGACCGCCGGGCTGCTGATGTTCGTGGTCTCCCGGGAGCACCGCGGCGCCTACCAGACGCTCTTCCGCGACCGGGCCGTCCGCAAGACCTACCAGGCCCTCGCCCGCCACGACCCCTCACTGGAGCTGCCGCGCACCGTCCGGTCCCGGATCGTCAAGGAGCGCGGCGTGGTGGTGGCCACCGAGGTGCCCGGCGAACCGAACGCCGAGACGCTCGTCGAGCTGGCGGAGGTGCGCGGCGGGCTGGCCCGCTACCGGCTGACCCCGCGCACCGGGCGCACCCACCAGCTGCGCCTGCACATGGCCGGGCTGGGCGTGCCCATCCTGGGCGACGACTTCTACCCCGTGCTCGACGAGCGCCCCCTCGACGACTTCACCGCCCCGCTGCAGCTGCTGGCCAGCACGCTGGAGTTCACCGACCCCGTCACCGGCCGACCGCGCAGCTTCCGGACGCGCCTCGCCCTGGACGCGTGGCCGCCCTCCCCCGGCGCCGGGGAGCCTGCGCACGGGTGATCCTCGGCGCCGATCACGCGCGCCGCGGGGCACGTCCGGGTGGCGGGCTGCAATCCTGTGCGCATGGCACGACCCACGGGACGGGCACCGACCCTCGAGTCGGTGGCCGAGCGGGCCGGCGTGTCCCGGGCCACCGCCGGCCGGGTGCTGTCCGGCGCGACGACGGTCGGCGAGCAGGCCCGCGAAGCGGTGCTGCGCGCCGCCGCGGAGCTGTCCTACGTGACCAACCGCGCCGCCCGCTCGCTGATGACCCGGCGCAGCGATTCGATCGCCATCGTCGCCGCCGAGTCCGAGGGCCGCTTCTTCGACGACCCGTACTTCTCGCTGGTGCTGCGCGGCGCGCACGCCGCGCTGGCCGAGCGCGACGTGCAGCTCGTGTTCAGCGTGCTGACCGGCGACGAGGGCCGCGACCGGTTCGAGCGCTTCGCCCGCGGCGGCCACCTCGACGGCGTGATCATGGTGTCGCTGCACGGCGACGACCCGATGCCGCGCAGGCTGCTCCGCGCGGGGATCCCGGTCATGCTGTCCGGGCGGCCGTTCTCGCCGGTCGACGGGCTGTCCTACGTGGACGCGGACAACCGTGGCGGGGCCCGCTCGGCGGTGCGGCTGCTGGCCGAGCGCGGGCGCACCCGGCTGGCCACCATCACCGGCCCAATGGACATGATCGCGGCCATCGACCGGCACGACGGGTTCTTCGACGAGCTCGCCGCGCGCGGGATGGCCGGCCACGGCGCGCAGGACGGCGACTTCAGCATGATCGGCGGCCGGGCGGCGATGCACCGGCTGCTGGAGGCCGACCCGGACATCGACGGGGTGTTCGTGGCCAACGACCTGATGGCGCTGGGCGCCCTGCAGGCCGCCGGCGACCTGGGCCGCCGCGTGCCGGAGGACCTCGCGGTGGTCGGGTTCGACGACTCGCCGCTGGCCGCCGAGGCGCGCCCGGCCATCACCACCGTCCGCCAGCCCATCGTGGCCATGGGCGCCGCGCTCGCCGAGCGCCTGCTCGACGGCATCGAGGCGGACGAGGCGCTGCCGCCGCTGGTCATGGACACCGAGCTGGTCATCCGCGACTCGGCCTGATCCTCCGGACGACCATCAGCGCCAGTGATGGCGTAGGGCCGTTCGTCGGTACGCACTACTCCGGAGCGGCCACGGTTCGGTCACGGTGAGAGCGCTCTCTTGACAGCTCCCCCGCTGTGACGGAATTCTCGCCTGCGGCTGAGAGAGCGCTCTCACAGACTTTGGAGGATCAATGCAGACCCCACGGAGTAACTCGATCGCGCTGGCGGCCGTTGCGCTCAGCAGCGCGCTCGTGCTGTCCGCGTGCGGCGGTGGCGGTGGTGAAGCCGCCGAGCCCGCGGCGAGCGGCGGTCCGGTCGAGCTCAAGGTCAGCCTGTTCGGCACCTTCGGCTACGACGAGGTCGGGCTGTTCAAGGAGTACGAGGCGGCCAACCCCGGGGTGAAGATCGCCTACGAGTCCACCCAGGGCGAGGACAAGTACTGGCCGGCCCTGCAGACCCGGCTCGCCTCCGGCAGCGGCGTCGCCGACGTCCAGGGCATCGAGGTCGCCCGCATCGCCGACGTCGTGCAGAACCAGCAGGACCTGTGGACCGACCTGCGCGAGACCCCGGCCGCGGACAGCGTCGCCAACTACATCCCGTGGAAGGAGCCCGCCGCCACCACCGAGGACGGCGCCGTGCTCGGCCTCGGCACCGACATCGGCCCGATGGGCATCTGCTACCGCAGCGACCTGCTCCAGCAGGCCGGGCTGCCCACCGACCCGCAGCAGCTCGCCGCCCGCATGTCGAGCTGGGACGACTACGTGGCGCTGGGCAACGAGTTCAAGGCCAGCGCCCCGGCCGGCAGCGCGTGGATGGACTCCGCGGGCGGCTTCTACAACGCCATGGTCTCCACCGAGGAGAAGATCTACTACGACGAGGGCGGCAACCTCGTCTTCGAGACCAACCCGGCCGTCAAGAACGCCTTCGACACCGCGGCCGCGGCGGGCCAGGCCGGCCTGACCGCCAAGCTGGAGCAGTTCGTCGACCCGGGCTGGGACGCCGGCTTCTCCTCGGGCAGCTTCGCCACCATCGCCTGCCCGTCCTGGATGATCGGCTACATCAAGGGCAAGGCCGGTGACGCCGGCTCCGGCAAGTGGAACGTCACCACCCTGCCCGGCGGTGCCGGCGGCAACTGGGGCGGCGCCTACCTGGGCATCCCCGCGGTGAGCGAGCACAAGGAGGAGGCCGCCAAGCTGATCGCCTGGCTGACCGCCCCCGAGCAGCAGGCCAAGGTCTTCGAGGAGGTCGGCAACTTCCCGTCGACCACCGAGGCCATCGCCGCCGTCGCCGACACCACCGACGAGTACTTCAACAACGCCCCGATCGGCGAGATCTTCTCCAAGTCCTCGCAGGCGGCGCCCGTGCAGATCCTCGGCCCGAACGACGGCGTGGTGAAGAACGCGATGGCGCAGGCCCTGCTCTCGGTCGAGGCCAACGGCGTCAGCCCGGCCGACGCCTGGACGGCCGCCGGGACGCAGGTGAACAACCAGGTCGGCGCGTGACCCTCTCCCTCGAACGCCCGGCCCCCGGGGAGCGCTCGGCGCCCCCGGGGGGCGGGTCCCCACGCCGCCGCACCGACTGGCGCTCCCGCCTCTACCGGTGGGAGGGCCGCTCGGCCCCCTACGTCTACGTCGCGCCGTTCTTCCTGCTGTTCCTGGCGTTCGGGCTGTTCCCGCTGATCTACACCGCCTGGATCAGCCTGCACCAGTACCGGCTCGGCTCCCGCATGAGGTGGGTCGGCCTGGACAACTTCATCTGGCTGTTCACCAACGAGAAGTTCTACAACGCGCTGTTCAAGACGTTCACCATCGGGATCCTGTCCACGGTGCCCCAACTGCTGCTCGCGCTGGGCCTGGCCCACTTGCTGAACTACAAGCTGCGCGGGCGCACGTTCTTCCGGGTCGCGATGATCATGCCGTACGCCACCTCGGTGGCGGCGGCGACGCTGGTGTTCGCCCAGCTCTTCGGCCGCGACGCCGGCGCCTTCAACTGGCTGCTCGGGCTGGTCGGCATCGACGCGGTCGACTGGCGCAACGGCGACTGGACCGCCCAGATCGCCATCTCGGTGATCATCATCTGGCGGTGGACCGGCTACAACGCGCTGATCTACCTGGCCGGCATGCAGTCCATCTCCAAGGACCTCTACGAGGCCGCCACGCTCGACGGCGCCACGAAGTGGCAGCAGTTCCGCCACGTCACGCTGCCGGGGCTGCGCCCCACCATCCTGTTCACCGTCGTGGTGTCCACGATCGGCGCCAGCCAGGTCTTCGGCGAGCCGCTGATCTTCGGCGGCGGCAAGTCCGACGGCGGCGCGGTGAACCAGTACCAGACCCTCGGGCTGTTCATGTACCAGCAGGGCTGGACCTACAACGCGCTCGGGCGGGCCGCGGCCGTCGCCTGGGTGATGTTCGTGCTGATCGTCGGCCTGGTCCTGCTCAACACGTGGCTGACCCGCCGCCGCCAGGGGAGGGTGAAGACCTCGTGACCACCACCCTCCCACCGGCGACCGCCGCGGCGGTCGGGACGACACCACCGTCCCGACCGCCGCGGGGCCGCGCCGCGGTGGACCGCGCCGGCTGGCTCACCTACGCGGCGCTGATCGCCACCGCGGTGATCTTCATCGCGCCGTTCTACTACATGATCGTCGCGGCCAGCCGGCCGATGGCGGAGATGAACCAGCAGCCACCGCCGCTGCTGCCCGGGCCGGACCTGTGGTCCAACATCGTCAAGGCCGTCGAGCAGCAGGCCATCGGCCTGGCGCTGGTCAACACGTTCATCGTGGCCGGGATCATCACGCTGAGCACGGTTGTTTTCTGCACGCTGGCCGGCTACGCCTTCGCCAAGATGCGCTTCCGGGGCCACAACGTGCTGTTCGCGATCGCGCTGGGCACCATGATGATCCCGCCGAGCCTGGGCGTCGTCCCGCTCTACAGCCTCATGGCGACCCTCGGCCTGGCCGGGGAGCTCAGCTCGGTGATCCTGCCGACGCTGGTGCAGGCCTTCGGGCTGTTCTTCATGCGCCAATACCTGCAGGACGCGCTGCCCGACGAACTGCTGGAGGCGGCCCGCGTCGACGGGGCGACCTCGCTGCGCACGTTCTGGAGCATCGTGCTGCCCATCGCCCGGCCGGGCATGGCGGTGCTGGGGATGCTCACGTTCATGACGGCCTGGAACGACTTCTTCTGGCCGGTGATCGTGCTGAACTCGTCGAACCCGACGATCCAGGTCGCGCTGAACAACCTGGGCAGCGGCTACGTGCCGGACACCTCGGTGATCATGGCCGGCACGCTGGTCGGCACCCTGCCGGTGATCGTGGTGTTCCTGCTGCTGGGTCGCCAGATCGTGGGCGGGATCATCGCCGGCGCGGTCAAGGGCTGACCCGGGGGACGATTCCTCGATGACACTGGTGGTGCGCCGACCGGGGGGCGGCGCACCACCGGCACCGCTGGACGACCCCCGGCAGACCCCAACCACGCACGTACGACGGAAGAGGACGGATGACCACGACGCAGGACGCCACGGCCGCAGAGACCCTGCAGTTCCCGCCCGGATTCCTCTGGGGCTCGGCGACCGCTTCCTACCAGGTGGAGGGGGCCGTCGCGGAGGGCGGACGCACACCGTCGATCTGGGACACCTTCGCGCACACCCCGGGCCGGGTGGAGGGCGGCGAGAACGGCGACGTGGCCGACGACCACTACCACCGCTTCCGCGACGACGTCGCGCTGATGGCCGAGCTCGGCCTGACCTCCTACCGGTTCTCGATCTCCTGGAACCGGATCACCCCGCAGGTCGGCCCGGACTCGCTCGGCCCGGTCAACGCCGAGGGCCTCGCGTTCTACTCCGACCTGGTCGACGAGCTGCTCGCGGCCGGCATCCAGCCCTCGGTCACGCTCTACCACTGGGACCTGCCCCAGGCGCTGGAGGACGCGGGGGGCTGGACCTCGCGCAGCACCGCGGAGCGCTTCGGCGAGTACGCCGGCGTCGTCGCGGCCGCGCTGGGCGACCGCGTCCCCATGTTCATCACCCTCAACGAGCCCTGGTGCAGCGCGTTCCTCGGCTACGCCAGCGGCGTGCACGCGCCCGGGCGCACCGAGGACGCCGCCGCGCTGGCCGCGGTGCACCACCTCAACCTCGCCCACGGCCTGGGCGCGGCCGCGATCCGGGCCGCCGCGCCGACGGCCAAGGTGGCCATCACGCTCAACCTGGCGTGGGTGCTGCCGGAGACCGACTCCGCCCGCGACGCCGACGCCGCGCGCCGGGTCGACGGCCTGCAGAACCGGCTGTTCCTCGACCCGGTGCTGCACGGGCGCTACCCGCAGGACGTCCTCGACGACACCGCCGCGGTGACCGACTGGTCGTTCGTCCGGCCGGGCGACCTGGAGGTCATCGCCGCCCCGCTGGACGCGTTCGGGCTGAACTACTACTCCCCCACGATCGTGCGGCACTGGACCCGCGAGCGGCCCAAGGAGCAGGCCGACGGGCACGGCGACGGCGCGGCCACCCCGTGGATCGCCTGCGAGGACGTCGAGTTCCCGATCCAGCACGGCACCAAGACCGACATGGGCTGGAGCATCGACCCGCGCGGGCTGACCGAGCTGCTGCTGCGGGTGGCCGCGGAGCGCCCGGGGCTGGCCCTCATGGTCACCGAGAACGGGGCGGCGTTCCCCGACGTGGTCGGCGACGACGGGCGCGTGCTCGACACCGACCGCATCGAGTACCTGCGCACCCACCTGGCCGCGGTGCACCGCGCCATCGGCGAGGGCGCCCCGGTGAACGCCTACTACGTGTGGTCGTTCCTGGACAACTTCGAGTGGGCCTGGGGCTACGCGAAGCGCTTCGGGATCGTCCACGTCGATTACGCCACCCTCGACCGGACGCCCAAGGGCAGCGCGCTGTTCTACTCGGACGTGATCAGAGGAAACGCTGTGCCCGCCTGAGACGAGTACTCATCAGTCACGGTGTGCGCACCGGACGGGGTAGCCTTTCCCGCGCGCTACCCGCCAGTACGAGCGGGACGAGCAGCACGAGGAACGGAGGGTGCGGGTGCCGCGCGGTGACCAGGACGACGGGCCCGGCCAGGGACCCGATCCCCTCCGCACCTCCCGTCCCGGTGTGGACCAGGCCGATGCCGACCCGTGCGACCGAGGTGGGGGACCCTCGCCGGTCCTCCACCCGGCCGGGGCCGAGCTCGACGACGACGCCACGGCGCGCCTGGAGATGGAGCAGATCGAGATGGCCAGGGTCGACCTGGCCCCGATCGACCGCGACGCCCTCGACGCGGACGACGCGCTGATCGAGGCGCTCGCCAGCGGCCGGCTCACCGGCGACGACCTGCACCCCGAGCCGGTCGGCCCGGACGACGAGCTGGTCGCCATGCTGGCGGCGTGGGTGGCCGACGTGGGCCCGCAGCCGGCCGAGGCCACCGCAGGCTCCGGCTGGGACGCCGAGCCCGGGCTCGACCCCGACGCCGACGGGGAGTTCGACGCCGACCCCGACCGGGACCGTGACGGCGACCTCGACGACGACCCGGGCACCGGGCCCGGTACCGAGCACCCCGACGGGGGCAGCGCGGCGCCGGCCGACGAGCCCGTGGCGCCCGTGCTGCCGCTGCGCACCCCCGCCCCGACCGCGCCGACCATCGCCGCGGGTGGCGCGTC
>NZ_JAHDTH010000167.1 GCF_018531445.1 Pseudonocardia lacus | reverse complement strand
AGAGCCCGGGCCGGTGGCCTCCATCGCCGCCGCTCGGCTCAGCGCCTGCCCGCCGCGGTAGCTCTGCGACATCGCGACGGCCCCGGCGGCGCCGAGGAACCCCGAGCCGCCGCCGGCCGAGCCGCCGATCTGGGTGCCCGACCAGGAGAAGAACTTGAGCAGGACCGGCATCGCGATGACGGCCAGCAGCAGGACCATGCAGCCGGTGAGCATGGTGGCGATGCCGCCAGGGTCGTTGGAACTTAGCGAGGACAGGTAGGAGTAGCCGATGTAGTAGATCAGCGCGGCGGCCGGCTTGTAGACGGCCAGCGCGATCAGCCACGACGCGAGCTGGGTGAACCATCTGCGGGTGGCGTGGCTCAGCGACCCCGACGCCGCCACGGTGATCACGGCGGCCAGCACCAGCAGGCCGGCATGACGGACCTCCATGAGCAGCCACTGCACCACCGCCAGCACCGCAGCCAGCAGCGACACCAGCAGCACGGCGAACCCGCCCTCGGGGCTGGCGATGAGGATGTCGCGCATCGCGAACGCGAAGTTGTTGGCCGCCCCGTCGAGCAGGTCGACCGCGAACGCGTCCCCGGCGCGCAACCCGGCCTGCAGCACCGTGAGCCCGAGCGCGGACACCACCGCGAAGCGCACCAGCCCGGTCACGACGGTGATCAGCGGTTCGGCCTTCCGGGTCAACATCAGCCGGACGGCCTGCGCGAGCACGGAGGCGACGAGGATCGCCACGACGAGGAAGCCGGTGGCGTCCTTGGCAGCGAGCACCGCGGAGTCGCGCGGGTCGACGCTGTCGGTCTGCACCCACCAGGTCGATGTGGTGACCACCAGGTCGGCTGCACCGTGGGCGATCTTGGTGACGATCGAATTGAACGCCGACTCGACGGCGGTCCCGGCCTGGCAGCCCAGGTCGAAGGTGCCGCACTCGACCGGAGGCGGCGGCTGCTGCACGGGGGCGTTCATGCCGCACCTGCGGCCGGCTGGGGGAGCGCGCGGTAGTCGACGCAGCCCGCCGTCGTCCCGTTCGTCACGACGGTGGGGATGAACCGCCAGCCGTTGGCGGGGCAGCGGGGGAGGTCCTCGAAGGTGATCGGCACGGCCGGGCCGAGGGCCGGTGGGGTGTCCCCGGCCAGCAGCACCAGCAGGGCGAGGAGCAGCAGGACCAGGCCGACGTAGGTGAACACGGATCGGCGGGGGTGGTTCGCGGCACGGGTCACAGCTGGAACGCCCCCACCAGCACCGCGGCGACCGAGGCCAGGGCCAGGCCGCCGAGGACCCAGGCGGATCCGATCATGCCCTCGTAGGCGGTGGCCGAGCGGTTGCGCCGACCGATGATCACCATCAGGGCGCAGATCAGCACCCCGAAGATGCCGGCGACGATGACGCCCCACTTCATCCAGCCCAGCAGCTGGGAGGCGAAGGCCTCCAGGCCGGGCGGTGGTGTCGGGGCCGGGTCCAGGCCCGTCGGCAGATTCAGGGTGCGCATGCGGGTGAGGTCCTTTCCGGGGTGCGGGCGGGTGCGTGGTGCAGGGCGGGTCGGGTGGGTGGGCCCGGTGTCGGCGGGTGGCCGGTGGCGGCGCGTAGGTCGTGCAGGGCGCGGGCGTAGCGGCGCAGCGGGCGGGGGAGCTCGGTCAGCGGCCGGGTCAGCAGGCTGCGGACCTCGTCCAGCGGCACGGCCAGCTCGCGCCAGCGCCGCACGAACGGCAGCAGCACGACCGCCGCGGTGTGCGGCTCGATCAGCCGCAGCCGGGCGGTGACCGGCCGGGTGGGCCCCGAGGTGTCGGCGGCGGTCACGGCCAGGAACGGGCGGGGGCGGCCGTCGGCGGTGATGAGCTGGGCGGCGCGGCCGGCGCGGACCAGGGAGTCGCCGGTGGCGCGGCAGACGAGGATGTCGACGCCGCGGCCGGTGAACACGCCCCGGTCGAGGGCGCCGAGGCCGGTGGCCACGGTCGTCGTACCGACGCCACCGGCGACCCCGGCCACCGTCAGCCGCGGGCGTGCACCACCTCCGGCCGCGGTCCCAGGTGCGTGGGTCCCCGCCATCGCCTCACCTCGTCGTCGTCCTGCGAACGCGACGAAGGCTCGGGACCGCCGTGGTCTGCTCCGTGGCTACTGCGCAGGCCACCGCTCGACCACGGCGCAGTACATGCCGCGGTACATGCGGTCGACGAGCGTGCGCGCATGTCATCGGCCAGCCCGCGTCGCGGGCGTTCCGCCCCGCGGCGCAGTCCCGAGGAACCCGCGGCGAAGGTCGAGGAGCTGCTGGGCGAGCTGAACACCGCCGTCGAGCAGCTGACCGAGGGCGAGGAATGGACCGCGATGCTGCGCGCGGCCACCCGCTTCCACCGCTACAGCTTCCGCAACATGATGCTGCTTCAGGCGCAGGCCGAGCAGCGTGGCATGACGCTGACCGCCGTGGCCGGGTTCAGCGCGTGGAAGGCGCTGGGGCGGTCGGTCCGCAAGGGGGAGCGGGGTCTGAAGATCCTCGCCCCGGTCACCCGTCGCGTCGAGAACGACGACGCCGACGGGTCGGGCGAGCAGACATCCGAGGCTGGTAGCGGCCGGCGGATGGTCGGGGTGAAGGTCGCGCACGTCTTCGACGTCTCGCAGACCGATGGTGCGCCGCTGCCCGAGCCGCCCCGGCCCGTCGCGCTGAGGGGGCCCGATGTGGCGCAGCTGTGGGAGCCCTTGGCCCAGCTGGTCCACGCGGAGGGCTACGACCTGCAACGCCGCACCGAGGTCGGACAGACCCAGGGCTGGACCAACCACACCGACCGGGTCGTCTCGGTCCGCCCCGACATCGACGACGCCTACGCCGTGGCCGTCCTCGCCCACGAGCTCGGCCACATCCGCGCCGACCACGAACACCGCGGCATCCCGCGGGCGCAGGCCGAGACCGAGGCGGAGTCGATCGCCTTCATCGTCATGGCCGCGCACGGCTGCGACAGCACCTCCAGCGCCGTGCCCTACGTCGCCGGCTGGAGCCGCGGCGACAGCGAGGTGATCGCCGCGGCGGCCGAGACCGTGCACACCGTTGCGGCCGGCATCCTCGCCGACCTCGCTGTCGACGACTTACCGGACGACCCGGCCGAGGCACCCGCGCCGACCAGACGAGCCGTTCCGGTCGTCCGGGCGGGGCGGCCGCTCGGCGGCGCCGCCGGCGATCGCGCTACGCCGGCACCGTCGCCGTGAGCGCGGCAACGCGACGACCACGCTGCGGGCCACGTGCAGCGCGAGGGTCACGGCGATGCTGATCCCGTCGCTGAGGGGCCGCACATGCCCATCGACCGCCGCTTCATCATCGGAGACGGGTCCAGTGCCGACGAGCGGCGCTGGCCCGATCCGAACCAGCTCGTCTGCCCGGTGTGCCGGAAGCCGGCTCAGGCCGAGCCGCCGGCCTACTGGAAGGTCGCCGACGGCCCACGTCCGGACTGGTCGCACGAAGACCGCGAACCGCTGTGCCTCGTTCCCTGCGACGACGGCCCACGTCCGGCAGTTCCGATGGCGCGGGGCCAGCTGCCCGACCACATGAGCCACGAGCCGTCGGCCGCCGAGTGGACCGGCCCCGGGCCGCTGCCCAAGCTGCGCTACCTCGACGAATCCGACTACCGCCGCAGCCACCTGCTGCCCGACGACGTCGTCTGCAACATCCCTCGTCGGTCCTTCCCGGGGGAGTACGGCGCCTGGAACATCGCCCGCGGACTGCTCGTCGAGACCTGCCGGGTGATCGGCGCCCGGCCGCTGGCCCTGCACCAGACCGACGACGTCGACTCGTCCCCGGACGCGATCTCGACGTCGATCACCACCGCTCGGTTCCGGATGCGCACGGGTCGGGAGGCCGAGTTCATCGCCACCCGGCGAAGCGGCGTGGCCACCGACAGGCTCGACAGCTGGACGATCTCGGTCAACGGTCGGTCGCTCCCGCACGAGTCCCGTCTCAACCCGCCGTCCCCGTGGTCATCGGGCTGATCGTCGCCAACGCGCTGCACGACGAGTACCGGTGCAGCGACACCCGGCCCAGCGGCCGATCAGCCCCCCGGCGAGCCCCGGCCCGCGACACCACGAGGACGCTCGGCCGGCACGCGCCACAGCAGGAGCCGGGTGCCGGGGGACCGGGATGACCCCGCAGGACCGCTGGTCCACCACGGCGCCACCGACCCGCAAGATGGCGGGCGCCCGCGGCTGGGTCCACGACACCGGCTACGAGCCGGCGCTCCAGCACGCGGGCTTCCCGCTGGCCGTACTAACCGACGGGCAGGTGACGAAGGGACCGTTGGAGCTTCTCCCGGTCCAGCGGGTGGTCGGGTGGAGCGCCGGCTGCACGTGTGGGTGGCAGAGCCCGCGCACCTACAAGCGGGCAGACCACCCCAGCCCCACCGGCGAGCCACCGCTGGCCGTCGAGGGCTCGACCACGAGGACGGGGACCTTCTCGGAGTGGCGGTTCCACCTGTTCTCGGCCGTCCCGGAGTTGGCGGTCGCCGATGCCGTGAACGTCGCGCTGCGCCCGAGGGGCGGCGTGCTGACCCACCCGGTGGTCGCCGCGGTCGTCGCCGCGGTGCGCGGACGTGGTGTCCAGTGGAACAAGATCGCCGACGCGGCCGGGGTGACCCTGCGCGAGGCCAAGTGGGCCTGGGCCCAACCCGCAACCCGCCGCAAGTCGTCCGCACGCCGCCAAAGTCCTGCCCGCCGAGCGGCACGCTTCGACGCCGCCCCGCACCACCCAGCAACTCGGTCGACCGCCGGCCGCGACGGCATGGGAGCAGCACCCGGGACCTGACAGCAAGCCCCGCCGGGGGTGCTCGACCACATGGTCAACCAGCGACATCAGATCCCGATCCAGCAGCCATGCTGCGGCCACATCGAGAGCGAGAAGCACGGGCCGTGCCGAACACAGAACCGCCACCACCAAGCCACAGCCGCACTCAAACTCGAAGCTCCGCTGACGTCCACGAGTTGCGAGCAGCTGCACTCGCCGCAGCAGCGAGCGGCCTTTTCGTCTTCCCGCTCCGACCCGGCACGAAGGTTCCGACGATCAAACGCTGGGAACAGCACGCCACCCGGGACCCAGCGCGCATCGCCCGCTGGTGGCGCGCTGCTCCGCGCAACATCGGCATCGCCACCGGCCCCTCCCGGCTCGTCGTGCTCGACCTCGACACCGGCGACGACGAGCCGCCCAAGACGTGGACCGGCGCCCGCAACGGCCACGACGTCCTCACCCGCCTCGCCTCGGCCGCCGGGCAGGCGCTCCCACGCACCCGCACCGTCGCCACGCCCTCGGGCGGCCTACACCTGTACTTCCGCGCGCCGTCGTCGCCGGTCCTGCGCAACACCGCCGGACAGCTCGGTTGGCACGTCGACACCCGGGCTTCCGGTGGCTACGTCGTCGCATCCGGATCCGAACTGGCCGCCGGTCGCTACCAGCTCGTCGATCCCGAACCCATCGTCGAGCTGCCCGAGTGGCTGCTCGCGGCCCTGCACCAACCTCGGACGGATCGAACGTCCGACGGCGCAACACCGGCCGCGGCGCCCCGCCACAGGTCGACCTACCTGGCCGCCGTCGTCGATGGGGAGTGCCAAGACGTCGCCAAGGCGACGGTCGGCGAACGTCATCGCACCCTGTTGCGCGCCGCACGCACCCTCGGTCGACTGGTCGGAGCGCACGAACTCACCGAAGCCGAGGCCCGCGCAGCGCTCACCGCCGCGGCCCATGGCTACCTCGGCGTCGAGGGCTACACCGCCCGTGAAGTCGGCCGCGACATCGACGACGGCCTCGCCTACGGAGCCAGACGTCCCCGCCATCTGGGCACGCCTCCACCTGGCCAGCGACGTCAGCAGGCTCGGCAAGACGAGCAGTGGAAAGGGCGGACAGGCCAGCCTCACGGACGCGCAAGGCCATGAACCACATCGGCCGCCATGACCGACAACCCGATGACCACAGCGTCGACGTCATGGAGACCGATGATCGAAGTGAGCTTGGCCCCCGGCGCCGGACACTGACGGTGTGGGGTCAGTGATCGTGGTCTGGCGGGGTGTGGGCTGCTTCGTAGTCCACCGGCGAGAGCATCCCAATGCTGGAATGACGCCGTGTCGGGTTGTACCAGCACTCTATCCACTCGAATATCGCGTTGGCAAGCTCGGCGCGCGTGTGCCACGTTCTGGAGTCGAGCAGTTCGAGTTGCATGGTGGCCCAGAACGACTCCATCATCGAGTTGTCGTAGCAGTCCCGGATCGAGCCCATCGAGGCGACGAGCCCGGCATTGCGCAACCGTTGCCCGAAGGTCCACGACGTGAATTGCGAGCCGTGTCGGAGTGCAGGATCGCTGAGTGGGGTTCGGGGTTGCGGCGGGTGATGGCCATGCCGAGGGCGTCGATGACCAGGGTGGTGCGCATGTTGTCATCGATCGACCATCCGACGATGCGTCGTGAATAGGTGTCGAGGACCGCGGCGCAGTACACCTTGCCCTCGCCGGTGGGGTGTTCGGTGATGTCGGTGCACCA
Organism: Pseudonocardia lacus; assembly: GCF_018531445.1. GTDB lineage: Bacteria > Actinomycetota > Actinomycetes > Mycobacteriales > Pseudonocardiaceae > Pseudonocardia > Pseudonocardia lacus. Next base: position 12,027 of record NZ_JAHDTH010000167.1, on the reverse strand, counting down.
CAGCTCGTCGGGGCCGTCGACGACGAAGTCGCGGTCGACCAGGTCGGCGTAGGGCTCGGCGTGCGGGTCGCGGGCGGTGCAGCCGCGCCGGCGGCGCCGGTAGAGGCCCTGGATCCCGGCCTGGCGCATCAACCGGGCGACCCGCTTGTGGTTCACGGTCATGCCCAGTCCAAGGGTCAACTCGGCGTGCACCCGCGGCCAGCCGTAGGTGCCGCGCGAGTCGGAGTTGATTTTCTCGATGTGTTTGAGCAGCAACTCGTTCTCCATCGTCCGGGCGGACTTCACCCCGGAGCGCCATTCGTAGTATCCCTGGCGGCGCACGCCAAGGACCCGGCAGGTCACCGCGACGTCGTATCCGTCGTCGGCGAGTTCACGGACCAGCGGGAAGACTACTTTGGGAGGATGTTCTCCCGGGCGAAGTACGCGGCGGCCCGCTTCAGGATCTCGTTTTCGATCTCCAGGCGTCGCTTCTCTTTGCGGAGTTCGGCGAGTTCACGCTTGTCTGCGCTGGTCAGTCGGGAATCGGTGGCGCCGTCGTCGGCGTCGGCCTGGGCCATCCAGTTCCGCAGGCACGACTCGCTGATCGAGAGCTGCTTGGCCACCACAGCAACGGGCTGGTTGCCCTGGCGGGCGAGCTCGACGGCTCGCTGGCGGAACTCAGGCGGGTGAGGAGCGGGCACGGACTCATCCTTCCCGGTGGGCGGAGCCACCTCAGCTGAGGTGTCCGGCCCCAGGGCCAAGCTCAGCGTTCGCCATCCGGTTGAACACGTTGGGTCCGTTGCGGGGATTCGATTGCGCCACTACCGCCTATGGTGGCCCGGCGAAGGGCACCGCCGGGAGGAGACAGATGACCGAGGCAGTGATCAGACAGCTCCGCGAGCGGATCGTCCACGAGAACCGGTTCGCGACCGTCTACGACGATGTGGTCTCCTTCCCGGACGGGCGCGTCGGGGAGTACCTCCGGGTGGTGGAGGGCGGAGGCCGGCCCGGCGCCGCGGTCCTCGCTGTGTGCGGTGAGCGCGTGGCGCTGGTCCACGTGTACAGGTACCCGCTCGGCGAGTGGGAGTGGGCGGTTCCGCGTGGCTTCGGGCATTGCGACGACCCGATGGAGACGGCACTCAATGAGCTCGTGGAGGAGTTGGGCGCCGCTCCCGCTGAGCTGGTCGACATGGGACGGATCACCCCCAACTCGGGGCTGTTGGCCGGCGATGTCCAGTTGGCGTTCGCCCGCTACAAGACGGAGGTCGCCGCACCCGTCGACGTCGGCGAGGTGCGGGCCGTGCGGTGGGTCGATCTGGCCGCACTCGGCGCCGAGATCACCTCCGGGGCGATCCGCGACGGGTTCACCCTGTCCGCGCTGGCCGCCGCGGCGCTGAGAGGCTTCATCCGACTCTGACCCCGGCGGGGGAACCGCCTCCTCCTCGACGAACCCGTCTGTCGAGGAGGTCGGAAGTGCTTCAACGAGGTGCTGTTCTGGTGTGGCCACCCGCCCTGGGTGGTCCCGTCGGTCGCCGTCGACGTTGGCCGTTCGCCGTCCTGGCACTCCTGCTGGCCGTCGCGATCTGGGGGCCGCTCTGGTTCGTCGGGCGACCGGAAGGAGGCTTGGCGGGCGCTCGGCTCGTCGGCGGTCGCGTTCTGGCCTGCGTCCAGATGATCATTGTCGTGGACACGTCCGGTTCGATGCGGGACTACGCCGCGGCCCGCGACGCGGCGTTCGCTCAGGCGTTCCGGTGGCTGCCGGACAACCTCCGGTCCGACGACGAACTCGTCGTCGTCGACGTTGCAGCCACGGCGGCCGTGCGACTCGCCCCGGTCTCGATGACCGGGGTGCCCGCGTCGGTTCCGCCGCCCACCGGTGTCCCGGACGGCCGGGACACCCTGCTCGGCCCGGCACTCGACGTCATCGGTGCGCTGCCGCCCACGCCCTGCGAGCGCTCGGTGGTGCTGCTCTCTGACGTCCAGTTTGCCGACCTGCCCCCCGACGAGGCAGCAGGGCGGGCATTGATGAGCAGGGTCGGTGTCCGGGCGGTGCTGTCCCTGGTGCCGGGCGAGGACATCCAGGTGCCCGCGCAGTGGGCGACGGCCTTCCCGGACGCGCCACCGGTCCGCTTCGACGGCTCCGACAGCGAGCAGACTGCGCTCGTGCTGGGTGGTGCGGCCGCGACCGCCACCGGTCAGCGTCTCGACGAGGACGCGGTCGGATGAGCTGGCTGCTGCCGTCGGACCTCGTCGGCCTTCTCGTGTTCAACGGGCTGGTCTTGGTGTCGGTCGTGGTGGTGCAGCGGTTGCTCGGCGTGCCGCTGCGGGGCCGACTCGACGCCCGAGGTGCGGCCGGTCGCATGCTCAGTTTGTTGGTCGTAGCGGCCACCGTGGTCGAGGACGACTGGATGTCCACCATGCCCCTGCCCGCGGTGCTGGTGCCGGCGATGGTCCTGGCCGCGATAGGCACCGCCTTCGCCCCACGGACCACCGACGCCGTGTTGTCGATCATCGGCATGGGGCTGGTCCTGCGCACGATCGCCGACGACCTCGGGATCGGGGCCGTGCTCGCCACAGTCGCCCTCGCGGGGCTCGTCTTCTGGGCGATGTCGCTGCTGCGCCTCCGCCCCTGAACGCCCGCAGCCGGGGATCCGCCTCTTCCGTACCGGTGCCCGGCGCCCGTCGCAGGAGACCAGATCCTGATCACTGAGAGGTGACCGAATTGCGCTCCCGACTCATCCCCCTCGTGCTGGCACTTTTTAGCCTGCTCGGCCTTCTGGCCACCGCCTGCGGTATGCCCGCGGGTCCGTCGTCGCCGCCGTCCGTCGAGGCGGTCGGCCAGGCGGCGCCCGAGCAATGCGACGTCCTCGAGCGCGTTCCGCCGCCCGTGGACCCGTCGCCGGTCGTGCTGCTCGTCGACCGGACGGCATCGATGATGGACACCGACCCGCCGCCCGCCGTCCAGGAGCAGCTCGCCGCCGCCCAGCAGGCGGGGGAGGGCCTGGTGATCGTCGCGGTCGATGGGGACGGACGCGTCCCGCGCACCGTCGCGCGGATCGCTCTCGACCCCGAGCCCGGTAAGGAGTCCCCGAACGCCCGCAACGCGCGTCGGCTCGTGCTCGCGTGCATAGGTTGGTGGACCACGCGGGCCGACCCGACCGGTGAGGGGACCGCGCTGCTGGAGGCTCTCGACGCCGCGGCGCGGATGCGCCCGGCCATGTTGCTGGTCTGGTCCGACGGCGTGTCGACCAAGGGTGTGTTCGACCTTGGCGTGCTCGGTTACGACGTCGAGCCGGACGCCGTCGTCGCGGCCGCACGGGCCGAGGGCCAGCTACCGCCGCTGCGGGATGTTCCGATCGTCTGGGTCGGCCTGGGCGACACCACCACCGGCCTGCCCCGGGCCGAGCGCGGCGACCTGCAGGCCGTGCTCACCGCCCTGGTGACGGCGTCGGGTGCGGCATCGGTCGAGTTCGATCCGCGTCCCGGTGCCGCGCCAACCGACGTGGGGGCGCCCGGCGTACGACCGGCCGATTCCGTGCCCGCGCCGAACTCCGGGCCTATCGACGTCCCTGGCGGCGGGTCCTGCTACCGGCTGGCTGACGCCGTGCTGTTCGCCCCGGGCAGCGACGTCCCCGGGCCGGGGGCGACCGCTGCCGTGTCGGACGCCGTGACGGAGCTGCGGGCGCACCCCGGATGGGTGGTCGACGTCCAGGGGCATGCCGCGGACTACGAGTCCGAGCAGGAGCGGCAGCGGATCTCCACCGCTCGGGCGGAAGCGATCGCCGACATCATCCGCGCAGCCGCCGCCCCGATCGAGCCGGAGCGGGTGCGCGCCGCCGGCTTTGGATCCACCCGGCCGCTGGTGGACGAGTGGCGCGGTGACGCCCACGACGAGGCTGCGGCGGCGCAGAACCGGCGTGTCGAGGTCGTCGTTCACCCGGCCGGCACCCCGGCCGAGTGCGGCGGCTGAAGCGGTCCATGCCGCCCTTCCGGGGCCCGGCCGGGTCGGGCCCCGGGGGATCCGTCTGATCGGTGTCGGGCACGGCGGTCGCACGACGACGTGAGGAGACAGATGATGAGGAAGTTCCGCGAGTTGATGCGTGAACTGTTCACGCCCTCGATCGGTGGGCGTGCGGGGCGGCAGAGCAGTCGCATCCTGCGACGCGCGGGCGCTGCCGGATTCGCCCAGGCGGTGCTGGCCGTGTGGTGGCACGTGCGGATCTCCGCAGTACGCCTCGACCAGCGGGCAGCGCGGACGCTAACCTCGCTGATGGACGCGCTCGACGCCGCGCGCGCCGCGGACGAGGTCGCGGCCCAGCGGTTGGCCGCGGTAGCGGCGGAGCCGGGCCGGAGCCTGCGCGCCCAGGAGTACGTCGACCGCCAGCGCGACCGGTTGTCCCAGCGGTTCGACCGGACCCTGCCGCTTGTGGCGGCCCGGGTGCTGCTGGGCTTCGAGATGGTGTTCGGCCTGGCCGAGTTCTCCTTCTGGTACCAGGTCTTCACCGGCGACATCGACAGCTCGGTGCCGGTGTGGGATACCACCCGGCTGATGGCCGGCGTGCTGGCGCTGCTGGTACCGGTCGCCGGGATCATGGCCGCCCGCTGGGCGGGCGCGACCGCCCAGCGGCTCCGGCACCTCGCCCCCGCCCGCGCCGAGCGCATCAGCCAGGTGCTCGCGGCCGCCTTGTCGGTCGGTCTGCTGGTTGTCGTCGCGTTCGCCGTGGCCGCGCTCGTGATCTGGCGCTACGGCGACGCCGCCGTCCTGGACCTGCTGCCAGTCCCCGGGGAGTGGATGGCCGCCGTCTTTGTCGCAATCATGATCGGGGACGCGGTCGCCCGAGCATTCCTCAGCAGCGAGCAGAACGTCCAGGACACCGCTCGCGACCGCGCCTACGTTGCCGACCGCAAGACCGAGATGGCTGCGGCCGCGGCCAAGACCCGGACCGAGAATGCGGTCCGCAAGGCGGAGAACGCGCTGGTCATGGTCGTTGACGTGACCATGGACCGGGTCGAGCAGGTGCTCGGTACCGGCGCGCTGATCGTCCTGCGGGAGCGGGCCCTGGCCGGAGTGCCGCTGACACCGGCCGGCGCGGCCCCGGCCGAGCCCACGACCCTGCCTCCGATGCTCGACATCGTCGCCGAGCAGGTGCGGCTGCGGGCGCTGTCCACTGCCGTGGCTCGGCTGGGGAAGCCGGCAGCGGGTGACCGAGCGGTACGCATCGACCAACTCCTCGCCGTGCTCCACGGGCTCGTCCGTCCGGAGCCGCCGGCGGCTCCGGACGCCGACGTGGTGCCGCTGGACGAGGCGCGCGTGTCCCGCCGTGAGCGTCAGGACACGGACGACGAAACGACCAGAGCCGAATGATGGAAACGTCGAGCGCCGTACGGCCGAGTATCCCTCCGTGCGAGCCGACCGAGCCTCACCTCGGATCGACTTGCCAGGAGGGAGCGCCACAACACCGTGCGAATGCAGGAGACCGCCATCGCCCGATTGGCGTTCGCGTTGCTGAGCAGCAGACCGACCGACGGTCTAAACAAGCGGGTGCTGCGACAGGAGACGGGACAGTGGACCCTGGCCCTGCTGCCCAAGCCCACCAGGAAGCGGAAAACCGCGCCCCCCGAATGGGTGGTCGGGTATGTGCGAACCCTCGGTGGCGACCCCGCGCTGCTAGACGGGCTCGATGCGATGGCCGAGTTCGGCGACGACCGGACCCGCGTCGCCGCCCTACCCGTCGCCGAGCTGACACAGGACATCGTCTTTGCCTCGGCGACTACAGCGGTGCGCATCCTGGACGCCATCCGGCGAACCATCGGCCTGTCGCGCGGGCAACGCAAGAGCCTGGAGGACAAGGCCGCCCGCAAGGTGCGGGAGGAGTCGATCCCGATCGCCGTGCGCGACCGACAGGGCTACGACGCACTGCTGGACGAGGATTCCTCGGAGACACTCGCGATCGAGGACCGGGTCCTGAGCGTCGTGGCCCGGCTCGGGGACGTCGTCACGCGTCCTCGCCTCGAGGACGGTGTACCGGTCCCGCCAGAACAGAGCTCCGCTCGAGTGCTGCGGTTGGCCGAGAAGGTGTTTGAGCACGTCCAGCGGGCGCTGCGAACACTCGGCCCCCGAGACCGCGAGATCGGCGAGGACCTCGTGACGCGGGTAACGCTCGAGGCGTCTGCCGCATTGCACGAGAACTACGGCATGGACGCGGACGAGCACACGATCCACCGCTGGGTGGTGGCCCGGCTGCGGTGGCGGATCCGCGACGTCCAGCGGCAGCGCGCACAGCTCCGCGAAGTAGATGACGGTGTACCTCTAGAGCTGCTGCCCGGGGAGGCCGACGAATCCGAGCTGACCTACGCCGTGAGGGCCGTGCAGCGGCTGAGAGCGACCGAGTGCTGGGAGGGGCGCTGTGCGGTCGAGATCGTGACGGCCGTGCTGCCGACGGCGCATCCGCCCCAGTGGGCGTCCAGAGCGTGGACGGTGGGTGCCTGCGTGCAGTCCCGGTGGGAGACGGACAGGGGAGCCGCGAGCAGCCCGCCCGGCGCGCACTGCGTAGTGGTCGAGGAGGCGGTGGAGCTAGTGGTGGCGCTGGTGAAGGCGGCGATCCTGGACGACGACCTCGACGAGATCCTGAGCCGGAGGATGCAGCGGTGACCGGGCCGACGCCAGGTCCGTCGGAGACGGGTGCCCTCTACGTCGCATCGGATGGGTCGACGATGTGGTTCTCCGCGCAACCGGCCGCGGTCATGGCAGCGAAGGTGCCGGTGGCGCCGGGCGCCGTAGTTCAGGTCGACGTCGCCGAGCCGGACCGGGTCGTAGCATGGACCGCCGGTGCCCGTGCCGGGAGCCACCTAGTGCCGTCGGCTGACCCGCTGCCGCCGGTTGGGCTGCACGAATTCCCGGCGCCAGCCCGTCTGCCGGCACATTGGGCTCGGCTCGGGCTCGTTCACGGTGTCCGTCGGTGGCTGCCGCAGCCCGTCGCCGAAGACACACTGATCGTCGATCTCGCCCTCGCCGCAGCCGATGCCGGGCTCCACGACGAGGCGCTCGCCCGGTTCGACCTCGCCTCGGCCACGCTGATCCGACTGGCGGAGGAGTGCCTGGCAGGCGAGCTGCCGGCTGTGATGCGACCGCAGCTGACCGCGGCCGCCTCCACAGCGGCCGAACTGTTGTCCGGGACACCGGACGGCGACGAGCTCGCCGAACTCGCCGACGATCTGAGCATCCCCGGCGTCGCTACACCACCGCCCGAGTTGCCGGTGCTGTTCGGCGGGCGACGGGAAGGTGACGGGCTCTCTGTCGACTCCTATCGCGTGGACCCGAAGTTGGCCCCGGCCCGGATCCTGCGGTGGAACGGCGCCGAGGTGCCCGAGGTCCTCGTCGGGGGCGTCGACGGATCGACCGTCGTGTACGTGACGCTGGCTGCAGACGTTCTGGCCACGGACCGGGAGGTGGTCGATCTCCGGCTAAGTGTGGTGGACAGGCGCACCGGCCTGGTGCTGGCGACGTACCGGATGGGCCGCTCCGGCGACCGACCCGGAGAGCTGACGGTGGCGCTGCCGGACTCACATCCGGGCGTCGAGACGTCCCTGCACATCCACTCCGCTGGGGTGGTGCCGGACTTCCGGTACAGCACGGTTGGGGGGCATCTGGTGACCGCCGACCGGTGGCTGGTCGACGCGTGGAGCCTGAGTCGACTGCGGACGGCGGGCGGCTGGGCCGCGTCGGACGAGGAACGGCACGGGTGGTACCAGGCTCAGGACGCGTTCGAGGACCTCGCCGGTCTGCCACAGGTGATTGGTTTCGGCGACGCGCCATGGTTGGCAGGAGTGCGGTGGGCAGCTGGGACGCCGACCGCCGATGATGCGCACGGTCGACTGCGCGCGGTGTCCGACATGCGCGAAGCGATGGCGGTCCGATCGGGTGCGCCGGAGCTAGGTCCCCTGCTCGCTGAGTACGAGTTCGTCGCTACTGCTGACAATCCGGACGGGCCGTTCACGGATCCGGCTGGGTCCACATTCGAGGATGAGTGATGACGGTATCCCCGCTCATTTCGCGAGGAAGGGCTTTGACCAGTGGGTAGCGACCCGGCCGAGGAGCTGCGGCGTTTCGCCGACGGCGTCCCGCCCGCCACGGTGATCCAGACTTTCGACGTCGACTTCGACCGGCCGATGCGGCACGCCGCTGCGGAGTGGCTGCTCACCATCCACGATGCCTTCCGCCCGGTGGACGCCGGCAATCCCGCGGCTCTGACAACCCGGGTTGGTGCCTACTGGTGCCGGATCGTCAGCGCCGACGTCCGCTTCCAACTGGCGGCTGGCCTGACTGCGATTGCCGAGTCGAGCGACGATGCCACCCGGCTGCGGAGTGTGGCTGGTGCCGAGGCCGGGTACGCAGCCGCTCGGTGGGCCGACGGCGCTGGCCGGATTCTCTACCGAACGGGCAATCACACCCGCGGGCGCATGCTGTTCGAGGACGCGTGTGCGCTGGCCGACGAACATGGCCTGTGGTGGTGCAAGCCGGACATGACCAGCAACCGGCTGCGCTCGCAGCTGCAGGAGGCCGAGCAGGCCGGCAACGATCGCTTGGAACGGATCGCCGAACTCGCTCAGGCGATGCGGGATGCAGTCGAGGAGCAGACCTTAATTGGATGCCATTGGGGGGTCTCGACCACCGTTGCACCGCCGCCGGACGCGTCCGTCCACCAGCGCGAGTTCCTGCGGGGGAACCTCAGCCTGACCCACAACCTCTCGCTCTTGCTGTTCCGCCTCGGAAACCTGCGCGACGACGAGTCGTTGCGCGCCGAGTCGGGCGAGTTGGCCGATCGCGTGGTGGAGTTGGCCAGCGCTACCGGCGATGGCTACCGCGAAGCCCAGGCTACCCTTCAGCAGGCGCAAGTGCTGCGCCACGCGCACGGTCACAGCTCTTCGAAGGTGCGGGAGAAGCTGGAGAGGATCCGCAGGCTCAGCTGGGAGCGCGGCAGGCTGATCGCTGAGCAGCAGATCGCCCATACGGACGCGGACGAGGCCGGGATGCGCACCCTGCTGCAGCACGCGGAGGACGCGATCTCGCGCCCGTCCGGTGTCGACCTGGAAATCGCCTCCGGGGCCGTCCAGCGCGCCCGAGAGGTGCTCATCGAGCTCCCGGGAACGGTGCGAAACAAGTGGCAGGAGCGACTGCGCGTCGTGGAGCTGAAGGTGGTGCGTTCCGTTCGCCAGGTCATCGCGCTGCCCTCCTACAAACGCGCCTACGCCGGAACCGTCCGGCCCATCTACCTCGCCGAGATCCGCAGGCTGTTGGACGATGCCTCGGCAACCGACACCGCAGAACCGGAGGCATGGGAGGACATCGTCGGGCTGGTCGAGGAGTCGACGGCCCGCGAACTGCTCGACATGATCTCCGGGGCGGAGCTGCCGCAGCTCGACCCGCCCGACAACACCATGACAGACGCCGCGGTGTCTGAAGCCGGGGTCGAGGTCGAGGACGCCGGTAACCTCGATTCGTCCGACCTCCTCGTCGACGGGGATCAGGACCTCACCGTGGCGGCCGGCGAGGAGGTTGCCGGGCGACGGGGTTTGAGCGCCCTGTCCCCAGGTCGCCGCGCCGCACCGCGTCGGATGACGAGTCCAGAGCTGCAGGAGCAGGATCGGATGGCCCTGCTGGAGCGCGAGAAGGAATTCGAGCGCCAGTTCCTCCGTCATCCGCTGCAGGCGGCGGCGCATGACCCGGAGATTGCGGCCAAGGCGGACGGGTACGTGGCGAACAACCCGGGCGCATGCATCGTCCGCTACTTTGTCCACGGCACCCGGGAGGACGGTTCCCCGGACCGGCTCGCGGCCGTCGTGTTCCGCGATGACGTGCGGCGTCCGGTCGACTGCGGCGACCTCGCGCCTATCCGGGCCGTGGTTGATCGAATGCTGACCCAGGAGATCGACGGCAGGATCGTCAGTTACCCGGACCTGCGCACGGCCCGCGACATCTGGGACCTGCTGCTGGCCCCGATCTGGGACGACGTCGTGGGGGGCGGCGAGGACCTGAACCACCTCGTGGTGGTGCCGACCGACGACCTGTTCGCCGTCCCGTTCCAAATCGCGGTTCCGGCCGGCGGGATCCCGCTGGGAGCACGTGTGCCATTGTCATTGTCGGTGGGTCTCTCGGCGTTCCTGCTGCGGGGTCGCAGCTCGCTCCGCCACCAGCGTGTGAGCGCATCCGACGATCTGTCCGCACTCATTCTCCCTGATGTCGGGAGCGGCGATCCAGGGACGCAGGTCAGCGGCAATGAGATCGCGGTCGGCTGGCCGAGAGAGCACTTGTTCCTGGCCGGGCACCGGCCCAGCAAGCTCGCCGAGTCGGTCGAGCCGTTCGACGCCGACTGGGCCGGACTGGCCCGGCTGTCCGCGCCGCGACCCGAGTTCTTCGTCTATGCCGGACACGGCCGCTACGCGTCTCAGTACGGCGAACTGGGCCCCTGCCTGCAACTCGGCCGAGACGACCGGCTGACCTCCTACGACGTCGCGCTGCGGCTGCGACTACCACGCAACCGCCTGACGATCCTCGGCGCCTGCCTCGCCGGGCAGGGCAGCGGCACCACCGGAGGCGACGTGGCCGGATTCCTGCGCGCCTTCACCGCGGCCGGCGCCGGGGCGATCGCCCTACCGCTGTGGTCGGTCCACGACGATGCCGTGGTCGCGACCGCCAGCCGACTACTGCGCGCCAGTCGCGACGCGCTGCGAACCCCGCGTCGCGTGTTTGACGTCGTCGGCACCCTGCACGAGCAATATCGCACAGTCGTCGACAGATACCGGTCGGCCGAAGGCAATCTCGGCTGGATCGAACGAATGCCGCTCACCTTGTACACCTGATTTATTCCAAGGCGGCCAATGGGGGTTGTCGCTCGAAGTGGCTTGATCGAACAAAATTCCTCATCTGGAGATTTGTGATGATTGTTCCGCACTCGCACCCGCGTCCGCCTCGTCGCGGCACTCCGAGTTCGATCCGGATCGCCTTGGGAATCGTGGCGTTCCATGTCATCTTCTACCTCTTCGGGACGCTCCTCTCATCGATGATCGCGGAACCCGTGGATGACGTTGTCGGGTGGCTCAGCGTCATCGTCGCACTCGTGTGCTCTCCGTTGGTGACCAGAGCGCTTCTGGGGCCTCGACGTGACGGTCAGGTCTTCGGGCTGATCTGGATCCCATTGGTCATCGTGTATGGAGCGGCGGGAGCGGTGAGTATGGTGGGGATACTCACGAAGTTGAACGCGATGGTCGACCTGGGTGGGTACCTTGTAGAAAAACTCCGACAATTGCGAGACCGGATAGGTGCGGACTGAACTTCTGGGGTCAGAGGTGAGTAATGCCTCGATGGCGCGGCTCTCGTGCATGGCCTCGTGCCCCTTGGCGGCCCGATGGAGGGGGAGGGTGGCGTCGGAGCGCGTCGGATTGCCCCGCCTTCATAGTTGGATTGACTAGGCCGAATGAGGGTTTACGCGTCAAAGCGAGCTTGCCCTGCATGCGACGCGGGAGAGGAAGCATCTCCTCGCCGGCCGGCGATACGTGGGCATGCCGACGTGCCCCCGGGACAAACGACTACAGTGACGGACGCCCATGGACGTGCTCGTGCAGGGTGCTAGCACTGCCTCGTTTGCGTGAGTGGGGCACAAAATCGAAGGTCGAGCCAGAGGTTGAGGGCGGCAGCCGAGATGGCCGACCGAGGTGGCGAAGATGAGGCTCTGATCAATCCAGAGCTCGTCGGCCCGGTTCGCGCGGCGGCTCGGCGGCCCTGGTGCTCATGCAAGGCCTTCGTAGCGCTGGGCTCGCTGGTCATGCTTTCAGCCCCTGGTCTGCGCGGCGCGAGTCTCACAGCCCTTTCCACTTGGGGCGTCAGCCAGCGAGAACGAGCACCTGCACAGCGTTGACCAGGGCAGTGAGGTGATCTCAGCGAGTAGGTAAACGTCCGGGCGGGCGACACGGACATTCGGGATGATCTACGTGGTGCTGGTCAGGACGCGGGGTCCTCGATAGGCAGGTTCTCTCTCACAAGATCCACCA
>NZ_JAHDTH010000166.1 GCF_018531445.1 Pseudonocardia lacus | reverse complement strand
GACCCGGGCGCGCCGGCCGCCGGAGCCGGCCGCCGACGACGCGGCTCCTGATGACGTAGCTCTCGACCGGGCCTCCCCGGACGACGGTTCCGGCGTCGACCGGGCCGCCTCCGGATCGCGGCGGTCGGACCGACGGGTCGGGCGCGCCGACGGGGCGGGGCGCGCCCGCGCGCCCGCCGGGCTCGACCCCGACGCCGATCCGGTGGCCGTGGCCAAGGAGATCTGCCTGCGCCTGCTCACCGACCGCGCCCGCACCCGCCACGAGCTGGCCCAGGCGCTGCGCCGCAAGGGCGTGCCCGACGACGCGGCCGACCAGGTGCTCGGACGCTTCGACGAGGTCGGCCTGATCGACGACACCGCGTTCGCCGGTCAGTGGGTGCGCTCCCGGCACCGCTACCGCGGGCTCGGCCGCCGGGCCATCGCGGCCGAGCTGCGCCGCAAGGGCGTCGACGACGAGATCGCCGGGGAGGCGCTGGCCGAGGTCGACGGCGAGGCCGAGGAGCGGCGCGCCCGCCAGCTCGTCGACAAGAAGCTGCGCACGATGGCGCTGACCGGCCCCGACGACCGCACCACCGCGGCCCGCCGGCTGGTCGGCATGCTCGCCCGCAAGGGCTACGGTGCCGGCGTCGCGTACGGCGTGGTGCGCGCGGCGCTGGCCGAGCACGGCGCCGACGAGGAACTCGGCGACGAACCCCCACCCGAGGACTGACCCGGGAGTTGGACGAGAGCCGCGCTCGTCCGGCTGGGTTGGACGAGAGCCGCTCTCGTCCGCTGGTCGCTCGGGTGAGAGGCGGGTGTCAGTGGTCGGGGCGGTGCAGCACCTGGACGTCGCCGGGCAGGCCGTTGCCGGCCGACAGCTCGGCCAGGAACGACAGCAGCGTCTCCCGGAACGCCCGCACCGCGTGCGTCGGGGTCAGGTCGGCCCGGCGGGCCAGCGCGACCGTGCGGTACAGCGCCGGCGTGAGCACGGTGCGCCGCAGCCGGGGGCGCCCGGCGAACACCAGGTCGGGCACCACGGCCACCCCGGTGCCCGCCTCGACCAGGCGCAGCACCGCGTCCATCTCGCCGCCCTGCACCGCGTACCGGGGTGTCACCTCGGCGTCGGCGAAGGCCCGCTGCACGACCTCGCGCAGGTCGTAGCCCTGGCGCGGGACGACGAGCTGGCGGCGGGACAGCTCGCGCACGGTCAGCGAGCCGCGCCCCGACGGGGCAGGCTGCGCGGCGGGGGAGGCCACCGACAGCCGCTCGCGCAGCAGCGGCGTGATGTGCAGGGCCGGGTCGACCCCGCCCGGGGGCACGATGACCAGCGCGATGTCGAGCTCGCCGCGCGTCAGGGTGCGCACCAGCGGCGGCGACCCGTCCTCGACCAGCTCCAGCGAGATCCCCGGCCGCTGGGTGTGGAAGACCCGCAGGACGTCGGCCAGCACGCCGATGCACAGCGACGGGGTGGCGCCGACCCGCACCCGCCCACCGCGCAGGCCGACGATCTCGGCGACCGCGGTGCGCGCCGTGTCGGCATCGGCCAACATGCGCCGGGCGAGGGGGAGCACGGCCTCCCCGGCGGGGGTCAGCACCGGCCCGTTGCGCCCGCCGCGGTCGACCAGCGGCGCGCCCAGCTCGTCCTCCAGGGCCCTGAGCTGCCGGGACAGTGTGGGTTGGGCGACCCCGACGAGCTCCGCGGCGCGAGTGAAGCTGCGCACGTCGGCCACGGCCACGAAGTACGCGAGCTGCTGTAGCGTCACCCGCATAGCGTACGTGCATCGAGTAGGCCCATCCGATGCATTGGACGGTTCGGTGCGCAGCCGTCATGCTCGCGCCAAGCTGGCCCCACGAGTGGTGACAGCCGGGCACGTACGCCTCTGACCAGGGCGGGCGCCGGCGATCCGCCCGCCGGCCCGCTGCTCGGCCCCGCCCCGCGGATCGGTCGCGCTGGTCGTAGAGTCCGCCCACAATCGAAACACCCGGCGAGTCGGGGCAAGTCCGGCGCCGGACCACAAGAACGAGGTTCTCTGACGTGTCCTCCACCACAGACGCGTCCGCCGGCCGGGCGCAGATCGCGGCGCGGACGCTCCGCACGGACCGGTGGTGGCTGCCACCGCTGACCACCTTCGTCGCCTTCGTCGCGTGGGTCGCCTACGCCACCGTGCGGTCGTTCCTGCAGCGCGACTACTTCGTCGCCGAGTACAACTACCTGACGCCGTTCTACTCGCCGTGCGTGTCGGTGGGCTGCGTGCCGGAGGCGTCGCACTTCGGCCAGTTCCTGCCCGACGTCTGGTGGCTGCCCTACGCGGCGGTGTCGCTGCCGTTCCTGCTGCTGTTCCGGCTGACCTGCTACTACTACCGCAAGGCCTACTACCGGGCCTTCTGGCTGTCGCCGCCGGCCTGCGCCGTGGCCGAGCCGCACGCCAAGTACACCGGTGAGACGCGGTTCCCGCTGCTCATGCAGAACCTGCACCGGTACTTCTTCTACATCGCCACGGCGATCGCGCTGATCAACACCTACGACGCGATCCTGGCGTTCGTCAAGGCCGACGGCAGCTTCGGGCTGGGCCTGGGCAACATCATCCTGATCGTCAACGTGGTGTTCCTGTGGGCGTACTCGCTGTCGTGCCACTCGTGCCGCAGCATCATCGGCGGGCGGTTGAACCACTTCTCCAAGCACCCGATGCGCTACAAGGCATGGGGCTTCGTCTCGCGCCTGAACACCAGGCACGCGACGTTCGCCTGGATCACACTGGGAACTCTGGCCTTCACGGACTTCTACATCATGGCCGTCTCGGCCGGGTGGATCTCCGACCTGCGGATCGTGGGGTGATCTGACATGACTGATCCGATCGAGAGCCCGGCCGTCGAGGCCGAGGCCGCCGCCGCGGAGATCGAGCGGCACGACTACGACGTGGTCGTCATCGGCGCGGGCGGCGCGGGCCTGCGCGCCGCGATCGAGGCCCGCCTGCTGGGCAAGCGCGTCGCCATCATCTCCAAGTCGCTGTTCGGCAAGGCGCACACGGTCATGGCCGAGGGCGGGTGCGCGGCGTCGATGGGGAACGTCAACCCCAACGACAACTGGATGGTCCACTACCGCGACACCATGCGCGGCGGGAAGTTCCTCAACAACTGGCGCATGGCCGAGCTGCACGCCAAGGAGGCCCCGGACCGCGTCTGGGAGCTGGAGACCTACGGCGCGCTGTTCGACCGCACCAAGGACGGCAAGATCAGCCAGCGCAACTTCGGCGGGCACACCTACCCGCGGCTGGCCCACGTCGGCGACCGCACCGGCCTGGAGATGATCCGGACCCTGCAGCAGAAGGTCGTCTCGCTGCAGCAGGACGACTTCAAGGCCACCGGCGACTACGAGTCGCACATCCGGGTCTTCCACGAGACCACGGTCACCGAGCTGTTCAAGACCGACGGCCGCATCGCGGGCTGCTTCGCCTACTACCGCAGCACCGGCAAGTTCGTCCGGTTCGACGCCCCGGCGGTCGTGCTGGCCACCGGCGGCGTGGGCAAGAGCTACCAGGTCACCTCGAACTCCTGGGAGTACACCGGCGACGGCCACGCGCTGGCCCTGCGCGCTGGCGCGACCCTGATCAACATGGAGTTCCTGCAGTTCCACCCGACGGGCATGGTCTGGCCGCCGTCGGTGAAGGGGATCCTGGTCACTGAGTCGGTCCGCGGTGACGGCGGGGTGCTGCGCAACTCCGAGGGCAAGCGGTTCATGTTCGACTACATCCCGGACGTGTTCAAGGAGCAGTACGCCACCACCGAGGAGGAGGGCGACCGCTGGTACACCGACGCGGACAACAACCGGCGCCCGCCGGAGCTGCTGCCCCGCGACGAGGTGGCCCGCGCCATCAACTCCGAGGTCAAGGCCGGCCGGGGCAGCCCGCACGGCGGTGTGTTCCTCGACATCGCCTCCCGGCTGTCGGCCGAGGAGATCCAGAAGCGGCTGCCGTCGATGTACCACCAGTTCAAGGAGCTGGCCGACGTCGACATCACCAAGGAGCCGATGGAGGTCGGCCCGACCTGCCACTACGTGATGGGCGGCGTCGAGGTCGACCCGGACACCGCGATGTCGCTGGTGCCCGGGCTGTTCGCGGCCGGTGAGGTGGCCGGCGGCATGCACGGCTCCAACCGGCTGGGCGGCAACTCGCTGTCCGACCTGCTGGTCTTCGGCCGCCGGTCGGGTGCGGGCGCCGCGGCCTACGTCGACGCGCTCGTCGACGTCCGCCCGGCGGTCGCCGAGGCCGACGTCGACGAGGCGGTCAAGCGCGCGCTGCTGCCGTTCTCCAGCGCCACCGAGGGCGGGGAGAACCCGTTCGTCGTGCAGCTGGAGCTGCAGAAGACGATGAACGACCTGGTCGGCATCATCCGCAAGGCCGACGAGATGGAGCAGGCGCTCAAGGCGCTGCAGGACCTCGCGGTGCGGACCAGGACGGTCACCGTGGAGGGCCACCGGGAGTTCAACCCCGGCTGGCACCTCGCCCTCGACCTGCGCAACATGCTGCTGGTCTCGCTGTGCGTGGCGAAGGCGGCGCTGGAGCGCCAGGAGAGCCGCGGCGGGCACACCCGCGACGACTTCCCGGTGATGGACGCCGACTGGCGGCACGTGCTGCTGGTGCTGTCGGCGCTGGGCGAGGACAACGTCGAGCTGGTGCGCCAGGAGCAGGTGCCGATGCGGCCGGAGCTGCTGGACCTGTTCGAGCTCGACGAGCTGAAGAAGTACTACACCGGCGAGGAGATCGGCGGCCACCGCGCCGACCAGGGCCTCGACAAGGGAGCGAAGGCATGAGCGAGCCTGCGAGCGAATCATTCAACACAGCGTCTCGCGAAGCGTCGACCGAGCGCAGCGAGGGAGAACGATGAGCCACGACCAGCACTTCCGCGTCTGGCGCGGCGACTCGGACAAGGGCGAGCTCGTCGACTACCCGGTGCTGGTGAACGAGGGCGAGGTCGTCCTCGACATCATCCACCGGCTGCAGCAGACCGAGGCCCAGGACCTGGCCGTGCGCTGGAACTGCAAGGCCGGCAAGTGCGGCTCGTGCAGCGTCGAGATCAACGGCAAGCCGCGGCTGGCCTGCATGACCCGGATGTCCACCTTCGACGAGGACGAGGTCATCACGGTCACCCCGCTGCGCACCTTCCCGGTGATCCGCGACCTCGTGACCGACGTGTCGTTCAACTACACGAAGGCCCGCGAGGTCCCGTCGTTCGCGCCGCCGGAGGGCGTCGCGCCCGGTGAGTACCGGATGGCCCAGGTCGACGTCGAGCGGAGCCAGGAGTTCCGCAAGTGCATCGAGTGCTACCTGTGCCAGAACACCTGCCACGTGGTCCGCGACCACGAGGAGAACAAGGAGAACTTCGCCGGCCCGCGCTACCTGATGCGGATCGCGGAGCTGGACATGCACCCGCTGGACGCGGCCGACCGCAAGGAAGCCGCCCAGGAGGAGCACGGCCTCGGGTACTGCAACATCACCAAGTGCTGCACCGAGGTCTGCCCCGAGCACATCAAGATCACCGACAACGCGCTGATCCCGCTCAAGGAGCGCGTCGTCGACCGGAAGTACGACCCGCTGGTGTGGCTGGGCAACAAGATCGGCATCGGCCGGAAGTCGGCCAAGAGCTGATCGCACCCTCGCGCTGACGCTCAGGGCCCCCCGCCGCACCGGCGGGGGGCCCTGTCGTCGTCGTGTGCCCGGTCGTCGTCGGGGCGGCTCAGAGGCCCAGTGAGCGGCGGATCTCGTCGAGCTTGGCCTTGGCCTTGTCGGCGCGCTCGGCCTCCTGCTGCTCGATGGTGCGCCCGGCGGCGCTCTCCCCGGTGAGCTCGGCGGCGCCGATGCCGGTGGCGTAGCGGCCCTCGATCTTGTCGCGGACGTAGTCGAGGGTGGGTACCCCGCGCTCGTCGTAGTCGAAGCTGGGCGGCGGGGCGGGCACCTCCGACGGCAGGGCCGGCACCGGCGACACCACCTCGGCGTCGACGACCTCGCCGTCGGTCGCGGCGTCGGGCGCCGTCTGCTCGGGCCGGTCGGCCGGCTGCGGACCGTCGGTCATGTCGCCTCCCCGTGTCGGGCGCGTGCACGCCCACTGCGTCGTCCCTCCTCACTGTGCCACGCTGGCCGGGTGCGGATCGTCGGGCTCGTCGTGGTCTACGACGTGGAGTGCCCCAACTGCTCGGCCATCGCCCGCGAGCTCCCCGAGCTGGTGCGCGTACCGGTGCGCGTGCGGTCGTGCCGCGACCCGGGGTTGGCCGCGGAGCACCCGGGGCTGCGGCCGGCCGTGTCGGCCTGCGCGACCCCGGCGCTGGGCACCGTCCGCGGCGACGGCACGGTCCGCTGGTGGTACGGCCTGACCGGGGCGCTGGGCGTGCTGCCGGTGCTGCGCCCGCGCGGGGCCCGCGAGGCCGCCGGGCTGCTGTGGACGGCCCTGCGCACCCCGCGCCGGGCCGGGCGGCGGTGAGCACGCGGCCCGGCGCATGACGCGTGACACGGCCGCACGGCACTGCTGTGCGACACCCGCACGGCACTAACGTGCATCCCGTGGCACCCACCCCCGCCCCGTACGGCTCCTGGCCCACCCCGATCACCGCCGACCTCGTCGTCACCGCCGCGGTGCGGCTCGGCGAGCTCGCGGTCGACGGCGACGACCTGGTGTGGGCCGAGGGCAGGCCGGCGGAGGGCGGGCGCACCCAGCTGGTGCGCCGGGCCGCCGACGGCACCACCACCGACCTGCTGCCCGAGGGCATGAGCGCCCGCACCGCCGTGCACGAGTACGGCGGCGCGGGCTGGTGGGTCCGCGGCGGCGTCACCTGGTTCAGCGAGTGGACCGACCAGCGGCTCCACCGGCTCGCCGCGGGCGGCACACCCGAGCCGTTGACGGCCGAGCCCGAGCGCCCGCGCGGCGACCGCTACGCCGACGGCGATCCCGACCCCGACGGCCGCACCTTCGTCTGCGTGCGCGAGCGCCACACCGGCCCGTCGGCGACCGACGTGCGCAACGAGGTCGTGCGGCTGTCCGCGGACGCGCCGTCCGAACCCGAGGTGCTGGTCACCGGGCCCGACTTCGTCGCAGCGCCGCGGCTGTCGCCGGACGGCAGGACGCTGGCCTGGGTGCAGTGGGACCACCCGTCGATGCCGTGGGACTCGACCGAGCTGGTGGTGCGCGACCTGGCCACCGGCGAGGACACGGTGGTCGCCGGGGGCCGCGACGAGTCGGTGTCCGAGCCGCGCTGGCACCCGGACGGCTCGCTGTGGTTCCTCAGCGACCGCACGCAGTGGTGGACGCTGTACCGGTGGGTCTCGGGGGCCGACATCGAGCCGGTGGTGGAGGGCCGCGGCGAGATCGGCGTGCCGAACTGGGTGCTCGGGTCGGCGCGCTACGCCTTCCTGGCCGACGGCGCGGTGGCGTTCGCCCGGCGCAACGCCGGCTACGACACCCTCTCCGTGCGCGGTGCCGACGGCACCGTCACCGACCTCGACGTCGGGTTCTCCGCGGTCGACCAGGTCCACGCGCTGCCCGGCGGCGCGCTGGCGGTGGTGGCCGGCAGCCCCACGGCCGAGGACGGCGTGCACCGCATCGACCTGCCGGTCGAGCCGGGCGCCGCCGACGCGCCCGCCCCGCGCGTGACGACCCTGCGCCCGCCGCGCGACCTCGGCATCGACCCGGCGTACCTGTCGGTGCCCGAGGCGATCACGTTCGGCTCGGTGGACGCCGACGGTGCGAGCCGCAACGCGCACGGGCTGTACTACCCGCCCACCAACCCGGAGCGGACCGGGGCGGCCGGCGAGCTGCCCCCGCTGCTGGTGATGATCCACGGCGGCCCCACGTCCTCGGCCCGCCCGGTGCTCAGCCTCGGCGTGCAGTTCTGGACCAGCCGCGGCTTCGCCGTGGTCGACGTCGACTACGGCGGCTCCACCGGCTACGGCCGCGAGTACCGCGACCAGCTGCTCGGCCAGTGGGGCGTCATCGACGTGGCCGACTGCCTGGCCGCCGCGGCGTGGCTGGCCAAGCAGGGCCGGGTGGATCCCGAGCGGCTGTGCATCCGCGGCGGCTCGGCCGGCGGCTACACCACGCTGGCCGCGCTGGCCCGCGAGGACACCCGGTTCGCCGCGGGCGCCAGCCACTTCGGGGTGGCCGACCTGGAGGCGTTGGCCGCCGACACGCACAAGTTCGAGAGCCGCTACCTCGACCGGCTCGTCGGGCCCTACCCGCAGGCCCGCGACGTCTACGTGGCCCGCTCGCCCATCCACCAGGTCGACCGGCTGCGCCGCCCGCTGCTGGTGCTGCAGGGCAGCGAGGACGAGATCGTGCCGCCCGCGCAGAGCGAGGTCATCGTGGCCGCGCTGCGCGAGCGCGGCATCCCGGTGGGCTACCTGCTGTTCGAGGGCGAGCAGCACGGCTTCCGGCGGGCGGAGAACATCCGGCGCGCGCTGGAGGCCGAGCTGAGCTTCTACGGCCGGGTGCTCGGGTTCGAGCTCCCGGCCGAGGAGGGCATCGAGCCGGTGGTGCTGGAGAACCTCTGACCCCGTCGGACGGGGGCGGGTAGCGCGACGTCGCCGTCGGTGCGGGTCAGACGATCGCGCCGGCGGTGCCGACCGGCGTGAGCTCCTTGGGCGGCGGGGCGTCCTTCTTCCGCGCGGCGCGCCCGGCCCTGGCCGTGCGGCGCTGGACGTACTCGGCGAGCTTGCTCAGCCCGTAGTTGATGAGGATGAAGACCAGCGCCACCGCGATGTACATCTGCAGCGGCAGGGCGATGCCCTCCTGGCCGCCGAAGAACTGGATGACGGTGTTGGCGGTGCGCACGAACTCGGAGAAGCCGAAGATCACGAAGCCCAGCGAGGTGTCCTTGACGATCACCACCAGCTGGCTGATCAGTGCCGGCAGCATGATCCGGAAGGCCTGCGGGAGCAGGATGATGCGCAGCACCTGGAAGCGGGTCAGGCCCACCGCGTAGGCGGCCTCGGACTGCCCGCGCGGCAGCGCGTTCACCCCGGCCCGCACGATCTCGGCGATGATCACGCAGTTGTACGCGGTCAGGCCGATGACCAGGTACCACAGCGGGGGCAGCGAGATGCCGAACTCGGGCAGCACGCGGGCGGCCAGGAAGATCGTGATGACCACCGGCAGGCCGCGGAACAGCTCGATGATCCCGACCACGAGCCAGCGGTAGGCCCGCGAGCTGGAGATCCGGGCCACCGCCAGCGCGGTGCCGATGGCCAGCGCGAGGACGAGCGTCAGCGCGGCGGCGACGACGGTGTTGATCAGGCCGGTGCTCAGCGCGCTCCAGGTGGCGACGAAGTACTGGTTGGCCGGGTTGAACGCCGGGCCCCACTTCTCGCCGTCGAGCTGGCCGTTCTCGCCCAGCTGGATGAAGGCGAAGACGACCAGGACGAGCAGCAGCGCCACGGCGATGACGGTGCCGATCAGCGTGTTGCGCCGAGCCCGGGGGCCGGGCGCGTCGTACAGAACGGAACTCATCGCTTGACCTCGATCTTCCGCTCCAGCCAGCCCAGCCCGATCCCGGCCGGGATGGTGATCGCCAGGTAGGCGATGGCCACGCCGCCCAGGCTCGACAGCGCCGAGTAGCCGGCGGCCGTGAGCGCACCGTCGACGGAGAACAGTTCGCCGGTGACGCCGAACGCGCCGACGATCGCCGAGTTCTTGATCATTGCGATCATCACGCTGCCCAGCGGCGGGACGACCGTGCGCAGCGCCTGCGGGAGCACCACGGCGCCCAGGGTCTGCTGGAAGGTCAGCCCGACCGCGCGGGCGGCCTCGGCCTGGCCCGCCGGCACCGAGTTGATGCCCGAGCGCACCGCCTCGCAGACGAACGCGGCGGTGTAGGCGGACAGCCCGGCCACGCCGGGCCAGAAGAACGCGTTGCCGCCGAAGGTCGGGAAGACCACCCCGACCTGCGGGAGGCCGAAGGCGAACAGGAACAGCACCACCACCAGCGGGGAGTTGCGGAACACCGTGACCCAGGACGTGCCCACCCAGCGCAGCGGGGGTACCGGGGACACCCGGAAGGCGGCCAGCAGCGTGCCCAGCAGGAGCGCGCCGATCGCCGCGAACAGGCACAGGCGCAGCGTCCCGAGGAAGCCGCTGACGAACCGCGGGAACTCCGCGATCAGTGCGTCCAACTCATGTCTCCCGACTGGTGGCGAGCACGGGACGGGACACCGGCCGCGCGTGGGCGGCCGGTGTCCCGATCGGAGGGTGGTGCCGCGCTACCGGCTCAGCTGCAGGTGTCGGCGGTCGGCAGGGTCGGGGCCTCGGGCTGGACCTTGCCCGCGGTCGCGTCCCAGGCGGCCTTGTAGGCGCCGTCGGAGCTCGCTTCCTGCAGCGTCTCGTTGATGAACTCGCAGAACTGCACGTCGCCCTTCGTGATGCCGATGCCGTAGGGCTCCTCGGTGAAGGGGTTGCCGACCAGCTTGAACGCGCCCTGGCTGGCCTCGATCAGGCCGAGCAGGATGACGTTGTCGGTGCTGACCGCCTCGACCTGGCCGTTGCGCAGCGCGTCGGCGCACTTGGAGTACACGTCGAACAGCACGATGTTGGCCGGGTCGACGTACTCCTCCAGCTTCTTGGCCGGGGTGGAGCCGGTCACCGAGCAGACCCGCGCGTTGTTCGGGCGCAGCGTGTCCGGTCCGGTGATCGTGGTGTTGTCGGCGGCGACCATGATGTCCTGGCCGGCCTGGTAGTACGGCCCCGCGAAGGTGATCTTCTCCTTGCGGGCGTCGTTGATCGTGTAGGTGGCCACCACGATGTCCACCTGGTCGTTGACGATGACGTCCTCGCGGATCCGCGACGGGGTCTCGGTGTAGGTGATCTTGTCGGCCGCGATGCCCAGCTTCGCGGCGATCAGCTTGGCGATCTCGACGTCGAAGCCGACCGGGTTGCCGTCGAGGCCCTTCAGGCCGAACAGCGGCTGGTCGAACTTGGTGCCCACGCGCAGCGTGCCGGCCTGGTTCAGCTCGGCCATGGTCGTGCCGGCCTCGAAGGAGGTCTCCTCGGCGACGGTCGGGGCGGGAGCGCCGCTACCGCCCAGCTCGGTCTGGTTGCCACACGCCGTGGCGGTGAGCACCATCGCCGCCGCGGCGCCCGCCGCGGCGATTCGGGTGATGCGTGAGAGACGCATGGAGAAAGGGTCCTTCCTGGAGCGGTGCTGTCCGACCGGTGGGTCGAGGCAGGCGCGGCTGACGCCGCGCGGTAGGGGTCTCAGTGGGTGAGGATCTTGCCGAGGAAGTCCTTGGCCCGATCGGAGCGGGGCGCGGTGAAGAACGCCTCCGGATCGGCGTCCTCGACGATCTCGCCGTCGGACATGAACACGACGCGGTTGGCCGCGCGCCGTGCGAAGCCCATCTCGTGGGTCACCACGAGCATCGTCATGCCCTCCTTGGCCAGCGTGGTCATCACGTCGAGGACCTCGTTGACCATCTCCGGGTCGAGCGCGGAGGTCGGCTCGTCGAACAGCATCACCTTCGGCTTCATCGCCAGCGCCCGGGCGATGGCCGCCCGCTGCTGCTGGCCGCCGGAGAGCTGGGCCGGGTACTTGTCGCGCTGGTTGGCGATGCCGACCCGCTCCAGCAGCGCGATCCCGGCCTTCTCCGCGTCGGCCTTGGAGGTCCGCCGCACCTTCATCGGGGCGAGGGTGACGTTCTGCAGGATCGTCTTGTGGGCGAAGAGGTTGAAGCTCTGGAACACCATGCCGACGTCGGCGCGCAGGCCGGCGAGGGCCTTGCCCTCCTCCGGCAGCCGCTGGCCGTCGACCTCGATGGTGCCGCTGTCGACCGGCTCCAGTCGGTTGATGGTCCGGCACAGGGTGGACTTGCCCGAGCCCGACGGCCCGAGGACGACCACGACCTGCCCCGCCGCCACCTCCAGGTTGATGTCGCGCAGGACGTGCAGCTCGCCGAAGTGCTTGTCGACGGACACCATCCGGATCATCGGGGCTTCGGTCATCTGGGTCCTCCGCGCATGGCCAGGCACGCTAGGGCGAATCGGACACCCCAGTCCAGCACCTTGAGCTACCCATAGGGTTTCCGTCGTATAACGCTGTGCGCGGCCGGGTGGGGAGATCACCTCGGTCGGGCGCGCGGACCGGACACGGCCGGATTGGGGGGCGGGATGCACATCCTGCTGGTCGAGGACGACGACCGGATCGCGGCGGCGCTGCGGCCCGCGCTGCACCGCCACGGCATGACCACCACGAGGCTGGCCCGGGGCCGCGGTGCGGTCGACCACCTCGCCGGGGTCGACGTCGTGCTGCTCGACCTCGGACTGCCCGACATCGACGGGGTGGACGTCTGCCGGGCGATCCGCGAGGTCAGCGAGGTGCCGGTGATCGTGGTGTCGGCCCGCGGCGAGGTCGACGACCGGATACTGGGCCTGCACTCCGGCGCCGACGACTACCTGGTCAAGCCCTACGACGTGGGGGAGCTGCTGGCCAGGGTGCACGCCGTGCACCGCAGGCGGCGGGTCACCGCGCCCGACGCCGCCGCGGGCGGGGACCTCGTCGTGGTCGCCGACGTGAGCATCGACCTCGGGCGCCACGCCGTCACCGTCGCCGGCGCCGCGGTCAACCTGACCCGCAAGGAGTTCCAGGTGCTGGCGCTGCTGGCCGCGGCGAAGGGCGCGGTGTGCACGCGCAGCCGGATCGTGGCCGAGGTGTGGGGCCGGACCTGGGCCGGCGCCAACCGGACGCTGGACGTGCACGTGGCCACGCTGCGCACCAAGCTGGGACGCCCGGAGCTCGTGCAGACGGTGCGCGGCGTCGGGTACCGGCTGGGGCTGCCCGACACGCCGGTCGAGCCCGATCCGCCCGCCCCGGGCGGGGGAGACTAGCCCCGTGCGCTCCCGGCTGCTGGTGATCGTGCTGGTCCTGGTCGGGCTGCTGGCCGCCGGCCTGGGCGTGCCGCTGGCGCTGTCGGACGCCCAGGCCCGCCAGCAGCGGCTGTTCATCGACCGGCTGACCGACACGATCTCCTTCGCCTCGCTCGCCGTGCGGTCCATCACCGACGCCGACACCGCCGGACTGCGGTCCGACATGACCCAGTACGACCGGGTGTTCGGGATCGCCGTGATCGTCCTCGACCGCAACGAGGAGGTCGTCGCCATCTCGCGGTCGTCGCGCCCGGAGTTGGACGAGGACGCGCAGCGCCGCGTCCAGTTGGCGCTGGGCGGTCGCCGCTCGGAGCCGTACCCGCTGCTCGCGCCGTGGAACGACCAGCCGATGGTGCTCGCCGAACCGGTGCTGGTCGACGGCGACGTGGCCGGCGCGGTGGTGACGGTCTCGCCCACCGACCCGATGCGCGGCCAGGTCCTGCTGGTGTGGGCGGAGGTGCTGGCGGCGGGGCTGGCCGCGCTGGCGCTCGGGGTGCTGGGCGCGCTGCCGGTCGTGCGCTGGATCCTGCGCCCGGTCCGCCGCCTCGACGAGGGCACCGGGCGGGTGGCCGCCGCGGTGCTGGCCGGCAAGGACCCCGATCCGGTCGCCGACGGCACCGGCCCGCCCGAGCTGCGCAGGCTGTCGGTCTCCTTCGACCGGATGACCGCGACCGTCACCCAGGCCTACGCCGCCCAACGTGCGTTCGTCGCCGACGCCAGCCACCAGCTGCGCAACCCGCTGACCGCGCTGCGGATCCGGCTGTCCAACCTCGAGGGCCACGTGCTCCCGGAGGCCGTGGACGACCACCTCGGGGCGCTGGAGGAGGCGGAGCGGTTGTCCACGCTGCTCGACGGGCTGCTGGCGCTGGCCAGGGCCGAGCGCACGGTGCCGGTCACCGGCATCGACGTCGACGCCGCGGTGGACGACCGGGTCGAGGCGTGGCGGCCGCTGGCCGAGCACACCGAGCTGGACCTCGTGCGCAGCGGCGTGCGCGGGCTGACCGCCTCCGCGTCGGCCGGCGCGGTGGAGACCGTGCTCGACGCGGTGCTCGACAACGCCGTCAAGTTCTCCCCGCCCGGCAGCACGATCACCGTGCACACGACGGTCGCGGCCGACCGGGTCGAGGTGGCGGTGCGCGACACGGGCCCCGGCATCGCGCCCGAGGAACTCACCTGGGCCACCGCCCGGTTCTGGCGGAGCCCGGCGCAGAGCAACGTCGAGGGCTCCGGCCTCGGGCTGGCGATCGCCGCGCGCACGCTCGAACTGGGCGGCGGCGAACTGCGCCTGGAGCTGCCGGCCGGTGGCGGGCTGCGGGTGGTGGCGGTCCTGCGGCGGGAGCCCGCCGGGCTGGTCGAGGTCGATCAGCCGTCCTTCTCGGCCCGGTAGAACCGCACCGCGCCGGGGTGCAGCTCGACCGGCTGGGTCCCGATCGCCGAGCGCGGGTCGATGGTGACCGCGGCCCGGGCCGCCTCGGCCAGCGCAGCCTGGGCGTCGAACATCGAGCGGACCAGCGCCTCGGCCAGTTCGTCCGGCATCTCCGCGGTCACCAGCAGCACGTTGCGGACCAGCAGCGTGGTCACCGGGGCGGTCATGCCGTAGGTGCCCACCGGCACCGTCCGCGGCGTGTACTCCAGGTACTCCTGGCGGACCGGCCGGGTGATGTCCTGCAGGTCGACGAGCCGGATCGGCATCCGCTCGGCCAGCTCGGTGATGCCCCGGGTGGGCAGCCCGCCCACCCAGAACAGGGCGTCGAGCCGGCCGGCGACCAGCGCGGCCGGCGATTCTTCGAGCCCGAGCTGCTCGGCGCTCAGGTCGTCGCCGGGGCGCAGGCCGGAGACCTCCAACAGGCGGCGGGCGACCAGCGACACCCCGGAGTCGGGCGCGCCCACCGCGACCCGGGCACCGCGCAGGTCGGCGGGGGAACGCACCGGGGAATCCGCCGGCACGACCAGGTGCACGACGTCGTCGTAGATCCGGGCGAGCGCGCGCAGCGCCCGCGGGTCGCCCGGCCGCGCGCGCTCCAGCTTGTCGGCCGCCGCGTCGATCTGGCTGATCCCCACGTCGACGTCGCCCAGGGCGAGCCGGGTCAGGTTGTCGACCGAGCCCGCGGTGGACTGGACCTCCGGCGCGGCGACCAACCCCAGGCCGTCCTGCCACGCCCGGGCCAGCGCGGTGCCCAGCGCGTAGTAGACGCCCTGCTCGGAGCCGGTCGCCAGGCGCAGGCGCTGACCGGCGAACGGCGCCGTGCACGCCTGCAGCGCCGCCAGCGCGCCCAGCAGCGCGCCCGCGCGCAGCAGCGCGCGCCGGTCGAGCGGCCGACTGTGCACCGGTGTGATCCTGCCGTGCCGCGGCGCGGCGGTCGACCTCGCCGCCCGCCCGGCCCGCGCGTCCCCACCGCGAGCGACCGGCCTACCCTCGACTGGTGAGCCGCAGCTACACCATCCGCACCTACGGGTGCCAGATGAACGTGCACGACTCCGAGCGGATGGCGGGCCTGCTGGAGGCCGCGGGCTACACCCGCGTCCCGCCCGACCGCACGGACGACGCCGACGTCGTCGTGTTCAACACCTGCGCGGTGCGCGAGAACGCCGACAACCGGCTCTACGGCAACCTCGGCCACCTGCGCCCGGCCAAGACGTCCCGGCCGGGCATGCAGATCGCCGTCGGCGGCTGCCTGGCCCAGAAGGACCGCGCCGAGATCGTCCGCCGGGCGCCGTGGGTGGACGTCGTGTTCGGCACCCACAACGTGCACGCCCTGCCGGTGCTGCTGGAGCGCGCCCGGCACAACGCCGCCGCCCAGGTGGAGATCGCCGAGTCGCTGGAGGTGTTCCCGTCCACGCTGCCGGCGCGGCGGGAGTCGGTCTACGCCGGCTGGGTGTCGATCTCGGTGGGCTGCAACAACACGTGCACGTTCTGCATCGTGCCCGCGCTGCGCGGCAAGGAGCGCGACCGCCGCCCCGAGGACGTCCTGGCCGAGGTGCGGGCGCTGGCCGCCGACGGCGTGCTGGAGGTGACGCTGCTCGGGCAGAACGTCAACGCCTACGGCGTCGAGTCCGGCGACCGCGGCGCCTTCGCGAAGCTGCTGCGCGCCTGCGGCGACGTGCCCGGCCTGGAGCGCGTGCGGTTCACCTCGCCGCACCCGCGCGACTTCACCTCCGACGTCATCGCCGCCATGGCCGAGACCCCGAACGCCTGCCCGCAGCTGCACATGCCGCTGCAGTCCGGCTCCGACGACGTGCTGCGCCGGATGCGCCGCTCCTACCGGTCGCGGCGCTACCTGGGGATCCTCGACGAGGTGCGCGCGTCCATCCCCGACGCCGCCATCACCACCGACATCATCGTCGGCTTCCCCGGCGAGACCGAGGACGACTTCGCCGCGACCCTGGACGTCGTGCGCGAGGCCCGGTTCTCCAGCGCGTTCACCTTCCAGTACTCCCCGCGCCCGGGCACCCCGGCCGCGACCCTGCCCGACCAGCTGCCCAAGGCGGTCGTGCAGGAGCGCTACGAGCGGCTGGTCGCCGTGCAGGAGGAGATCTCCTGGGCGGGCAACCGCGCCCAGGAGGGCCGGGTCGTCGAGGTGCTGGTGGCCGCGGGGGAGGGCCGCAAGGACAGCGAGACCCGCCGGCTGAGCGGGCGGGCCCGCGACGGCCGGCTCGTGCACTTCGCGCCGGGCGACGCCGCGGTGCGCCCGGGCGACGTGGTCGAGGTCGAGATCGGCTACGGGGCACCGCACCACCTGGTCGCCGACGGCCCGCTGCGGTCGCACCGGCGCACCCGCGCCGGCGACCTGCACGAGGCGGGCACCCGGCCGGGCGGCACGCCCACCGGTCTCGGCCTGCCCGGCTTCGGCGCCCCGGCCCCGGCCCCCGCGGCCGCGGGGGCGTGCGGGGTGGAGGCGACATGAGCGAGCGCCGGGACGAGGACGACGACCGGGTGCCCCCCGAGCTCGCCGACCTCGACGCCGAACTGGCCGACGCCCGCGACGTCCAGCGCACCCTGGAGCGCCGCGTCGACCCCGGCCCCACGGCGCTGGGCGTCTCGATCGGGGTCGTGCTCGTGCTGATCGGCCTGGTCCTGCCGTGGACCGGCGCGGTAGCGGGTTGGACGGTGCTGGCCGGCACCGAGTGGATCGGCCCGCTGCCGCGGCTGTTCGTCTTCATCGCGATCGGCATCGGCGTGCTCGGCTCCGCGCTGACCCTCGTCCTGCGCTGGTGGGCGCTGGCCTGGCTGTGCGCGGTCGGCAGCGGGATCGGTGTCGTCACCGGGGTGTGGGCGATCTGGTCGCGGCAGACCGTCGTGCCCGACGGCGGGACGGGCCCCGGCATCGGCCTCGTGGTGGCCGAACTGGGGATCCTGGTCCTGGCGGTGTGCTGGGCGCGCATCGCCATCCGCCGCTGACCCCTGCCCACCCTGCCCCCCGCCGCGCGTGGCGGAGAGGGACGGGGAGGGGTGGAGTGGTCAGCGGTGCTGGACGGCCTGCTCGGCCGTGGCCAGCCACTCGCGCCAGGTCGCGGCCTGGGCCTCGGCCTGCTCGGCGCGCCTGCGGTCGCCCGCGGCGCGCGCCTTCTCGGCCTGCGCCTCGAACTGGTTCACCCGCTCGCGGAACTGCGCCACCCTGGCCTCGGCCTCCGGGTCGGTGCGCCGCCACTGGCGGTCGGCGGCCTCGCGCACCCGCTCCTCGACCGCGCGCAGCCGGGCCTCCAGCGGGCGGATGTCGTCGCGGGGGACCTTCCCGATCTGCTCCCAGCGCTCCTGCACCAGCCGCAGCGCGGCCCTGGCGGCGCCCGGGTCCGAGACGTCGATCTTCTCCGCCTCGACCAGCAGCGCCTTCTTGGCCTCGGCGTTGGCCGCGAACTCGGCGTCGCGCTCGGCGAACACCGACGAGCGGCGGTTGAAGAAGGTGTCCTGCGCGGTGCGGAACCGCTGCCACAGCGCGTCGTCGGCGTCCTTCTGGGCCCGCCCGGCCGCCTTCCACTCGGCCATCAGGTCGCGGAAGCGGGCCGCCGTGGGGCCCCAGTCGTCGGAGTCGACGAGCTTCTCCGCCTCGTTGACCAGCTCCTGCTTGTAGGCCTTGGCCCCGGCGCGCTGGCGGTCGAGGTCGGCGAAGTGCGAGCCGCGGCGGCGGTTGAACGCCTCGCGGGCCCGGGAGAAGCGCTTCCACAGCTGCTCGTCGACCTTGCGGTCGATGCCGCGGATGGTGCGCCACTCCTCCAGGATCGCCTTGAACCGGTCGCCGGCCTGCTTCCACTGGGTGGCCTCGTTGGCCAGCTCCTCGGCCTCGGCGGCCAGCGCCTCCTTGCGCGCGACCGCGGCCGCGCGCTGCGCCTCGCGCGCGGAGCGGGCCACCTCGACCGCCGCCTCGGCGCCGGCCACGATCTCGTCGAGCCGGGCGGCCAGACCGGCGACGTCGCCGACCACGGCCGCTTCGTCCAGGCCATCGCGCAGGGCCCGGGCGCTGGTCAGGGTCTGCTTCGGGTCGCCGCCCGCGGTGACGCGGGCGGCGAGCAGCTCCGCCTCGGCGCGCAGGTCGTCGAAGCGGCGGGCGAAGTGCGCCAGCCCCTCGGCGGGCTCGCCGGCCTGCCAGGATCCGACGGCCCGCTCGCCGTCCGCGGTGACCAGGTGGACGGTGCCGTCCTCGTCGACGCGGCCCCAGCGGGCCGGGTCGGACTCCGCGGCGGGCACGGGCGAGGGCTGCGGGGCGAGC
>NZ_JAHDTH010000165.1 GCF_018531445.1 Pseudonocardia lacus | reverse complement strand
CGGCCCGGCCCCCCGGCGGCCGCGCTGCACGCGGTCGCCGCGCTGAGGCGCCCCCGGGCGACCGGTCAGGAGCCGGCCGCGGCGTGCGCGGCCCGGGCGGCCAGCACCTCGTCCATGTGCGCCTCCGCCCACTGCTTGATGCTCGCCACCAGCGGCAGCAGGCTCTCCCCGAGCGGGGTCAGCCGGTAGTCGACCCGGACCGGCACCGAGGCCGTCACGGTCCGCGCCACGAGGCCGTCGTGCTCCAGCGCGCGCAGGGTCTGGGTGAGCATCTTCTCGCTGGCGCCCGCGATGCGCCGACCCAGCTGGGAGTAGCGCTGCGGGCCGTCGGCCAGCGCGGTGAGCACGAGGGTGACCCACTTGTCGCTGATCCGGTCGAGCAGCTGGCGGGCCGGGCAGGCGGCGAGGTAGGCGTCGTACGCGCGGGCGGCGTCGGCGCGCCGCTGCTGTGCCGTGCGCGTGGGCATCGCCATCTCCTGCGGGGTCGCCGGGGCGCGGGTGCGGAACGCACTGCGAAGTGCGTCCTTCCCCGGCGAGGTTAGCCCTTCGACAGTGGGGAGCGCGTCCGAGCGGAAGGCCCGCCGGCGCCGAAGGAGATCGTGATGCGCGCCCTCACCGCCCGCCCCCCGGCCGGCCCCGCGGCCGTCGAGCTGGTCGACGTCGCACCGCCCGAGCCGGGGCCCGGCCAGCTGCGGGTGTCCGTCGAGGCCGCCGCGGTCAACCCGGTCGACGTGGCCGTCACCACCGGCGTGCTCGTCGAGCTGGGGCTCACGCCACCCCGCGAGCGGGTCGGGCTGGGCTGGGACGTCGCCGGGACCGTCGACGCCGTGGGCCCCGGTGTCGACGTCGCCGTCGGCGCCGCCGTCGTCGGGCTGGCCGACCTGCTCGGGCGGCCGCTGAAGACCCACGCCGAGCAGGTCGTGCTGGACGCCGTCGCCGTCGCGCCCGCCCCGCGCGGCGTCGACCCGGTGCCGGCCGCCACCGTGGCCCTCAACGGGCTCACCGCCGCGCAGGCGCTCGCCGCGCTCGCGCTGCCGGCGGGGGCGAGCGTCCTGGTGACCGGGGCGGCGGGCGCCGTCGGCGGGTTCGCGGTGGAGATCGCCCACCACCGCGGGCTGCGGGTGGTCGCCG
The DNA here is from genome assembly GCF_018531445.1 of Pseudonocardia lacus. Classification (GTDB taxonomy): domain Bacteria; phylum Actinomycetota; class Actinomycetes; order Mycobacteriales; family Pseudonocardiaceae; genus Pseudonocardia; species Pseudonocardia lacus. The sequence continues at coordinate 17,518 of NZ_JAHDTH010000165.1, read as the reverse complement.
TTGCCGACCCCGCAGACGGGGACCTGGTCCGCGGGTTCGGCGCGGACGCCGTCGTGCCCCGCGGCGCCGACCTCGCCGTGGCGGTCCGGGAGCTGGTGCCCGGCGGCGTCGACGGCCTGGTGGACGCCGCCGTGCTCGGCGCTGCCGCGCAGGAGGCCGTCCGCAACGGCGGGGGACAGGCCCACCTCGCCCCCGGTCCGCTCCCGCCCGCGCTGCGCGGCATCGCGGTGCACCGGGTGTTCGTCCGCGCCGACGCCGCCCGGCTGGCGGAGCTGGTCGAGCTGGTCGAGCGGGGTGGGCTCACCCCGCGGGTGGCCGCGACGCATCCGCTGTCCGACGCCGCGGCGGCCTACCGGCGGGTGGCCGCGGGCGGCCTGCGCGGGCGGGTCGTGCTGGTCCCGTGACGCGCGCTCAGCAGCCCGGCCGGCACACCCGCTGCGACAGCGCGTCCAGGAACACCGTGCGGATGTCCTGCGGGTTCTGCGCGGCGTAGGCGCGGCCACCGGTGGCCTCGGTGAGCTGGCGCAGCGCGTCCTGGTCGGAGTCGGGGCCGATGCCGATGGCGATCAGCGCGACCGGGCGGGTCGGGTCGGCCTCGGCGCGCAGGGTCTGCACGGCCAGCGGCAGGTCGATGCCGCCGTCGACCTCGTTGCGCCCGTCGGTGATCAGGACGACGGCGTTGGACTTGCCCGGCTCGTAGCCCGCCCGGACCTCGCGGGTCGCCGCGATCACCGTGTCGTAGAGGGCGGTCTCCCCGCCGAGGCGGTCGCGCAGGGTGGCGGCCTGGGTGGCCAGCGCGGCCCGCCGGGAGGGGGCGGCGCCGACGGGCTCGGTGAGCCTGCCCAGGGGCACCAGCTCCTCCCAGGGGCGCCCGTCGGCCAGGTCGGAGGAGAACGCCCACAGCCCGATCGAGGAGCTGTCCGGGAAGAGCGAGAGCCCGCCCTGGGCGGCGGCCGCGGCGAGGCTGATGCGGTCGGTCGGGCCCTCCTTCGCGGCCATCGACCCGGAGATGTCGATGACGGCCAGCACGCGGCTCTGCAGGGTCAGCGCGCTCCACAGGCGCAGCGTCTCCACCGCGGCCGCCGGGTCGGGCACGGCGCCCCGGGGGATCTCGACGGGCAGCATGCCGGCCGCCGCCCGGGACGGAGGGGCGCCGTCGTCCGCGCGCAGGCCGGCGTCGGCGAAGGCCTGGTGCCCGGCCGGGCCGCGCAGCCGCTCCTCCAGCCGGTCGACGGCCTCGCGCTTCCGGTCGGCCAGGGCGTCGGCGTCGGCCCCGACGCCGGGGTCCTGCGGGGCGACCCGGACGAGGGGGTAGTCGAGCACGACGGTGCCGTCGGCCAGCGCGACCGCGGTGGCCGACGCGGTGGCCGCGGCGTCCTGGGCCGCGTTGTGCTGCACGACGGCCTGCTCGGAGGTCAGGAACGCGCGGGCGCCCGCGCCGTCGGTCGCGAGTGCGCGGAAGGCGTCCTCGGTCGAGGGCGGTGACCCGTCGGCCAGCGTCAGCACGGCGGCGACGAACGCGGGCTTGGGGCGACCGTCGTCGTCGCCGATGGCGGCGCGCAGGGCGGTGAGCGCGGCCAGTCCGCCGGGCTCGCGGACCGGGTCGGGGAGGGTGGGCGGCCGCTCGCTGGTCAGCAGCGTGGTCCAGGTGACCGGCTGGGCCGGGTCGCCGTAGCGGGCCGCGTCGGCCGAGGGCAGCGCGAGCACCATCGGGGAGTACGCCAGCGACTCGCCGCGCTGGACCAACGAGGCACCGGCCTCGGTCAGCGGGTCGAGGCTGAGGGAGGACTTCGGGATCCACACGTCGGGCAGCCCCGGCGAGCCCGAGCGGATCTCGCTGGCCAGCTCCGGGCCGGCGGCGACCACGTCGTAGCGGGCGCAGGGGACGACCTCGTCGGGTGCGGGGGCGATGGCCGCGCGCACGGGCTCGACGATCGACTGGTCGACCGCGACCACCACCGGCACGGGCTCGCACGCCGGGGCGGCCATCGACCGGTAGACGACGACGCCCGCGGCCGCCGCCACGACCACGGCGACGCCGAGCGCGACGAGCGGCCAGCGGCGTCGCCGCGGCGGCTTCCGGTGCTGCCCCACTGCGCCCTCCGTCCCCCGGTCGACACGCGTCGGGTACGGCCTGGATCGTGACGCGGAGTGAGCTCGTCACAGGGGAGCTGAAGCGCTACGCCGCGTGTCAGGGACCCGCGTCGGCGAGCGTACTCCCCGGCTGCGGCGATCGGGTGAGGGCCGTCGCGGGCGCCCCGCTGATGATCACTCTCAGTGGTCGGCGGGTCGAATCGGGTCGGCCGCGGGGTCCGCGGCGCCCCCGGTGTCGGCCGGCCGGGTGGGCTCGCCGCCCGCGCTCGTCACCGGTACCGCGGTCCTGGGCGGGTCGGAGCGCGCGGCGACCAGCACGCCGCGCCGGGCGGCGATCGCGGCGCCGCCGATGAGCACGGCGAGCCCGGCCAGGGTGATCAGGAAGGGGACCGAGCCGGGGGAGGTCCCGAACGCGCCGACGGCGACGAATGTGACGGTGCCCGGCAGCAGTCCGAGCGCGGTGCCGAGCGCGTAGTCGCGCACCCGCACGCCGCTCAGGCCGCAGGCGGCGTTCACGATCGCGAAGGGGGCCATCGGCACCAGCCGGATGCCGACCACGGCCAGCAGCCCGCGCCGGCTCAGCGCGGCGTCGAGCCGCTCCAGCCGGGCGCCGGCCAGCCCCCGCACGGTGGCCCGGCCCAGGGTCCTGGTCAGGGTGAAGTTGATGAGCGCGCTGGTCAGCGAGGCGGACAGGGCGACAGGGACCCCGCCGGGCCAGCCGAACAGCACGCCGGAGCCGATGGTCAGCACCGTGGCCGGGCCCGGGGACAGCGAGGCCACCGCGGCGATCGCGGCGTAGAGCACCGGACCGGCCCACCCGGCGGCGCGCACCCACTGCTGGATGTCGCTCAGCGGGGGCACGCCCACCGTGAGCGCCAACACCGCTCCGGTCGCGACGAGCGCCACCAGCAGGGCGGGACGGACCCACCGCGCCATCGGCTGCCTCCCCGGATCGGCCGACCACCGCCGGGGTCTTCGCTCCGGAGCGCCCCGGCGGTTCGGTGGTGGCCGATCCGCGGCGCGGCCCCGGATCGTGACCCCGACGTTCGGATTATCACCGACGCGAGACGTCCTGGAACCCCTTCGGCCGAACTCACAGTCACGCCGCGCGACGGGCGGGGCGCCGGCGCCCCGGGGGAACCCCACGAGCACCGGCCGCCTCCGGCCCCGGCCCCGGCTACGCCACGCTGCCCTCCGGCCCCGGTCCGGCCCGCAGCCAGCGGCAGCCGTGCGGGCCGAGGTCCACGGCGACGCGGCCCTCGTCGTCGACGGTGACGGGGTCGGCCAGCGGGTCGAGCACGTCGTGCAGTTCGCGGCCGGCCAGGCCGGTGAGCACCGGCTCGGCGGTCGCCTTCTTCGCGGCCAGGTTGTGCAGCGCGACCAGCGAGGCGTCGTCGGCGTCGCAGCGGTGCGCGAGCACCGAGCGGGCCCCCGGGCCGGGGTCGAGCACCGTGTAACTGCCCCAGGCCAGCTCCGGGCAGTCGCGGTAGCGGTCGATCAGCAGCCGGAACCAGGCCAGCAGCGAGTCGGGCTCGACGCGCTGGCGCGCGACCGCGGCCCAGTCCATGTCCGAGCGCACCGCGAACCGGCCGGGCAGCGAGAGGTCCTCCACCATGCCGATCTCCTCGCCGTAGAACATCACCGGCGTGCCGGGCAGCGAGAACAGCAGGCTGTAGACCATCCGCAGCTGCCGCTCGTCGCCGTCGAGCATCCCCGGCAGCCGCCGGCGCAGCCCGCGGCCGTAGAGCTGCATGTCCTCGTCGGGCCCGAAGGCGTCGAAGACCTCCTTGCGCTGCGACTCGGTCAGCTTGTCCAGGGTGAGCTCGTCGTGGTTGCGCACGAACGTGGCCCAGTGCCCGTCGGCGGGCGGGTTCGGGCGCTGGCGCAGCGCCTCGGCCAGCGGCTCGGCGTCGCCGCGGGCCAGCGCCAGGTACATCTGCTGCATGCCGACGAAGTCGAAGCACAGCGTCAGCTCGTCGGGGGTGTTGCCGCCGTCCACGCCGCCGAAGAACGGCATCAGCTCCGGGTAGGGCAGGTTCACCTCGCCGAGCAGCACCGCCTCGCCGTTGCGCCGGGTCATGAACGAGCGCAGGTCGGCCAGGTAGTCGTGCGGATCGGGCAGCGCGTCCCCGTCGTCCTGGCCGTCGGTCTCCAGCAGGAACGGCACGGCGTCGACCCGGAACCCGCTCAGCCCCAGCTCCATCCAGAACCCGATGATCCGGGCGATCTCGTCGCGGACCTCGGGGTTGGCCACGTTGAGGTCGGGCTGGTGCTTGTAGAAGCGGTGCAGGTAGTACTGCTCGGTCTTCTCGTCGTACTCCCAGAGGCTGGTCTCCTGGTCGGGGAAGACCACGCCCTGCGGGCCGTCGGCGGGCGGCTCGTCCTGCCAGACGTACCAGTCGCGCTTGGGGTTGTCGCGGCTGCTGCGCGACTCCTTGAACCACGGGTGCTCGGCGGAGGTGTGGTTGACGACGAGGTCGGCGATCACGCGCATGCCCCGGTCGCGCGCGGTGCGGATCAGCTCGACGAGGTCGCCGTGGGTGCCCAGCCGCCGGTCGACGCCGTAGAAGTCGGTGATGTCGTAGCCGTCGTCGCGGTCGGGCGTGGGGTAGAAGGGCATCAGCCACAGGCAGGTGACGCCGAGGCGGTGCAGGTGGTCGATGTGCTGGGTGAGCCCGCGGATGTCGCCGCAGTCCGAGCCCGTCGAGCTGGCGAAGGTCTCGATGTCCAGGCAGTAGACGACCGCGTTCTTCCACCACAGGTCGGCGGTGCGGGTGAGCTTCATGCCCCGACCCCCGCGGGTGCCGGGCTCTGCGCGCCGGTCGCCGGGGCGGTGTCGCGCAGTTGCGGCAGCACCGAGGCGCCGAAGGCGTCGAGGAACGCGTCCTGCTCGACGCCGACGTGGTGCAGCGCGATCTCCTCGAAGCCCAGCTCGGCGTACTCGGCCAGCCGGGCGGCGTGCCAGCCCAGGTCCTCGGAGATGTTGACGGTCTGCGCGACCTGCTCGACCGACACGTTCTGCGACACCGCGTCGAAGGTGGCGGCGCTGTCGATGTCCCAGCACGCCGGCGGCGGGAAGATGTTGGAGCGCCACTGCTGGTGGGCCAGCTCCTCGGCCTCGGCCCGGTCGGGGGCCCAGCTCACGTGCACCTGCAGGCGCAGCGGCCCCCGCCCGCCCGCGTCGCGGTAGGCGTCGACCATCTCGCGCAGGTGCTCCGGCGGGGCGTTGGTGGTGATCAGCCCGTCGGCCCACTCCGCGGCCCAGCGCGCGGTCGGCACGCTGGTGGCCGCCGCCACCAGCGGCGGCACCTCCGCCGGGCGGCTCCACACCCGCGCCCGGTCGACGGTGACCAGCCCGTCGTGGCTCACCTCCTCGCCGCGCAGCAGCGCCCGGATGATGTCCACGCACTCGCGCAGGCGGGCGTTGCGCACCTCCTTGCGCGGCCACACCTGCCCGGTGATGTGCTCGTTGCTGGCCTCCCCGCTGCCCAGCGCCGCCCAGAACCGCCCGGGGAACATCACCCCGAGCGTCCCGATCGCCTGGGCGATGATCGCCGGGTGGTAGCGCTGCCCGGGCGCGTTGACCACGCCGAACGGCAACGAGGTCGCCTGCATGGCCGCGCCCAGCCAGGCCCACGCGAACCCGGACTGGCCCTGGCGCTCGCTCCACGGCGAGAAGTGGTCCGAGCACATGGCCCCGTCGAACCCGGCCTGCTCGGCCCGTTGGACCGCGGCCAGGAGGCGGTCGGGGGATACCTGTTCGTGGGAGGCGTGCCAGGCGAAGCGCGTCATGCCCGCTTCTACCCGTTCGCCGGCCTCGACGAACCACGAACGGCGCGCCGGGACCGGTCCGGCCGATATCGTCCTGCTACGGTGCGTCACCGAGATCGCCCCGGGGTGGGCGACGGACCCCGGGGGGAACCGTGGCCGGTTGGGCCCAGCGCCCGGCGAAGGTCTCGCCGGCCGGCCTGGCCGTGCTGCTGGGCCTGCTGGTCATCGGCGTGCCGCTGCTGATCATCGCGGCGCGCCCGGACCGGTCCGACGTCACCGGCGCCGCGTACAACGCCGCCTCCGAGCTGAGGGAGTCCGGCGGCGGGGACATCGCCTACGGCGACGTCTGGGCGGCGCTGGTGCGGAGCAACCCGGGCACGGCGAAGTCCGCGAGCATCGCCGACGAGCTGGACCTGCGCGAGGCGGGATCGAGCGGGTCGGCGAGCCGGTTCGAGATCAGCCGCGACGACGGCGCCCACCCGGTCTGCCTCGTCGTGTGGGGCTCGTCGACCTTCACCGCCCCGGAGCCCCTGGAGGAGCCCCTGGGCGCGAGGATCTCGGTCGACGAAGGCCCCTGCTGAGGGGGCCGGGGTCAGAACTCGGTGCCGTGCACCGGGACGCGGTCGGTCAGGAAGGCGAGGTCGACCCGGTGCAGGAGCGCCGGGTCGTCGGCGGCGACCAGACCGGCCCCGGCCAGCACCGCCGCGCGCTGCCCCCCGAACACCAGCGGGCCCAGCGCCGTCGCGTCGACCCGCACGTCGGCCGCCGCCGTCGTCGGCTCGCAGGAGGCCCCGTCGGGGCCGCCGCGCAACCGGAACCGCCCGCCCCGGTCGAGGAACGGGTCGCTCACGTCGAGCACGGCGTCGACCTCGATGCCGTAGCGGCGCGCCGACAGCAGCGCGGGGACGTCCAGCACGCGGGTCCACATGCCGTCGACCAGGCCGGTGGTGCGCACCTGGCGGGGGTCGGTCAGCAGCAGCGGCAGCGGGTCGTCCAGGGCCAGCGCCGGGTGGCGGACCGTCTCCACCAGGTCCATCGCCAGCACGGCGCGCCACAGCTCGCGGTGCGCCTCCGGGGTGAGCGCCACCAGCTCGCTGATCAGGCACGCCCGCTCGGAGTCGAGTCGGCGGTAGCTGAGGTAGCCGTCGGGGTGCACCAGGTGGAAGAACGCCGTGGCGCCGCCCCGGGCGTGCTCGTGGTCGGCCAGGTGCGGCTGCCACAGGGCGTCGGGGCGGTGCACCGCGCCCGGGACGCCGCTGGCCCACCGGCGCTGCAACTCGGGGGCGATCCCGCGCAGCTCGTCGGTGCTCACGTGGCGCAGGCCGCCGGTGTCGGGCAGGTCGGGCCGCAGCACCGCGCGCCTGCGGGCGATCTCCACCGAGCGGCGCAGCGTCGTCGGGCCGTAGCCGAACCGCCCGTAGATCGAGCCCTCGCTGGCGGTGAGCGCGCTCAGGGCGAGGCCCTGCTCGACGAACTCGCGGTGCTGCTCGGTGAAAAGGGCGCGCAGCACGCCGCGGCGCCGGTGGGTCAGCGCCACCGACACCCACGTGACGCCCGGCACCGGAAGCACGGCGCCGCCGGGCACGGTGACGTCGAAGTCGAACGCGCCGGTGATCCCGACGATCGTGTCGTCGGGCTCGACGGCGAGCAGGAAGCGGTCGAGGTCCAGCACCGACTCCAGCTCCTGGACCACGGCCTCGGAGTAGTGGACGCCGAAGGCGCGGCCGTCGGCCTCGGCCACGGCGGCGAGGTCCTTGCTGGTGGCCCGGCGCAGGGCGTACGACGTCGTCACGGGAGGGCAGTGTTCTCGCGGCGGGTCCGCGCGTCGACCGAGTTAAGCGGTTGGACGTCTGCGGCGCCTTCGGCGCTTCGAGGGGCCTCCGGCGGTTCCTCCGCGGAGGGCGACCTCTGATCAAGCAGGGGCTTCCGGGGGTGGAGTGGCCGCTGTGCGGCCGGCTTCGCGGCCGGCGGGGGTGGGCCGGGTGTCCTCGCAGCGCGGGGTGGGTGTCGCAGCGCCGGTGGGGGTGTCCTCGCAGCGCCGGGTGGGTGTCGCAGCACGGGCTGAGTGCTCGCAGCCCGCCGGCGGGCTGCGAGCACCGACCCAGGGCTGCGAGATCGGCGGGCGCATGATCAATTCGGCCGCCGAGGGACTGTGCGCCGTGACGCCGGAAGGGCGCCCCGCGCCCGCGCGGCGGTCTTCGCCCGGCACCCTCCCCAGGCCCCGCTACTCACCCCGGGCATGGTCCTGATCAACCTGCGCCGCCTGGTCCACACGAGTTCCGAGCGAGGTCTTGGTCGAGCGGGTCAGAGCTGCGGGTCCTCGGAGCGGCGGCGGGCGGTGAGCTCGCGGATCTGGCGGCGGAGGTCGTCGAGGTCGAAGCGGAGGTGCCCGCCCGGGGTCACCTCGGTGGGGGTGATGTCCCCGGACTTCACCGCGCGCCACAGCGTCGACCGCGCGATGCCCAGCTCGTCAGCGGCCTGACCGCTGCTGAGCAGGTGACGCTTGGGCATGTGATCAACGTATGCGCTGGTCGCAACTCTTTGGTGTGATCTGAGACCAGTTGGACGATCAGGCATATTTAGTTCATGTAGTACCCTTCGAACGGTTGCAACGTTTTCCCAGAAGCGGGCCCCGACCAGTGGTGCAACACCGGCCGGGGTCCTTGATCAGCAACCCCTCCGGAAAGGGGTCACCGACCCATGCCCACGCTATCCGAATCGATCTTCCGGCAGGCCGCGCGGGAGCTCGCCCCGATGGTCGCGACCTGGCGCACGATCATGCACGTGCACAGCAAGGGCCCCGACGGCTACTGCACGGCCCCGACCTGCGGGCGCCCGGGCTACGGCACCGCGAACTGGCAGCGCCACCCGTGCGCGGCCCGCGCGCTGGCCGGGCTCGCGCGGGTGCTGCACAACGAGTCCTCGCAGAGCACCGGGTCCTCGCGAAGCACCGGGTCCGCTCAGCGCACCGGGTCCTCTCGGAGCTCCGAGGGCAACCCCAGCGCCGGGAACGGCTCCGGGCCGAACGCGGTGATCTCGGCGATCAGCCCGTCCTCGACGCGCAGCACGTCGAGCTTGAACGGGCGGAACACCGAGTCGCCCGTGCGGCGCAGGTAGCTGGCCGCGGCCGGCATCCGGTTGACCGCGGTGGGCAGCAGCCGCCAGTCGCCCTCGCGGTCGGGGCCGAACGCGCGCTCGAGCAGCGTGGAGATCCCTTCGATGCCCTCGAAGACGTAGGGGTAGGGCGGCATCGTGATGCGGATGTCGGTCGCGGCGACCGCCAGCGCGGCGGCGGCGTCGCCGCGCTGGTGGGCGTCGACGAACCGGTCGAGCAGGGCGCGCTCCCGCGCCGACAGCGGAGCCGGGCCCGCCGACCAGCCGGCGCGCCGGGCCGGCAGGTGGCGGGCCATCGTGGCGCGGGCGCGCTGCAGGGCGCTGTTGGCGGCCGGGACGCTGGTGCCCAGCAGCTCCGCCGTCGCGGTCGCCGGCATGTCCAGCACGTCGCGCAGCAGCAGTGCGGCGCGCTGGCGGGCCGGGAGCACCTGCAGCGCGGTCAGGAACGCCAGCTCGATCGTCTCCCTGGCCACGACGACCGCGTCGGGGCCGTCGTCGGGGGAGGCGAGCTCGTCGAGCAGCGTGTCGGGGTAGGGCTGCAGCCAGGAGACCTCCGGGGTGGACGCGCGCTGCGGGCGGCGCGCGCGGGCCCGGATCGCGTCCAGGCACACGTTGGTCGCGATGCGGTAGAGCCAGGCCCGCACGGTGCCGTCGCCGGTGAACCGGTCGCGGTGGCGCCAGGCGTTGAGCAGCGCCTCCTGCACCGCGTCCTCGGCCTCGTCGAACGAGGCGAGCATCCGGTAGCAGTGCACGTGCAGCTCGCGGCGGTGGCGCTCGACGTGCTCGCGGAAGTCGGCTTCGTCGACGACGGGGCTGGTGGTCGGGCCGGTCGTCGCGCTGGTCACGGGGCGCCGTGGCCCTTCTCCTGCAGCACCCAGGTGTTGCCGTCGGGGTCGGCGAAGTCGGCGAACGAGGCGAAGTCGGCGTGCGCCGGGTCGGGGCCGGGCTGCCAGCCCTGCGGGGTCATGTGCCGGACCTCGCTCACCTCCACGCCGCGCCCCACGAGCTCCTTCCTGGCGGCGGCGATGTCGGAGACGACCAGGTGCGTGCCGCGGTACGAGCCCGGCTCGGCGTCGGTGATGCCCACCCCGATCGAGATCGAGCAGGCGGAGCCGGGCGGGGTCAGCTGCACGACGCGGAACTCGTCGCCCGCCCGGTGGTCGACGTCGACGGTGAAGCCGCACCGCTCGGTGTAGAAGGCCTTGGCCCGGTCGACGTCGGTCACCGGGACGAGCACGAGCTCGAGGCGGAAGTCCACGGGTTGCTCCGATCTGCGCGCGGTGGCCCTGCGCCACCGTCGCACGTGTGACGACGGCCGGGGCGCCGACTCATCGGTGCACCGGAGATCCGGTGAAAAGAAGTTGCCGGCAGCGGCTCGGGGGCCCGACGCTGTGCGCGTGTTCCGGCCGGCCGCGTTCTGCGCCCCGCTGACTGCATCCGCAGCAGCGGCGCCGCGGCCTGCCCCGTCGACCACCGACGGCGCCCGAGGCTGACCCCCTCCCGGCCGTCGACCGGGATCTCCCGGGAGGCGGGTCGCGGCCACACCAGGGGTCCCGGACGTCCGCACGACACCGGAGAGCCGGAACAACCATGCCCAAGCAGCCCTACCTGCGCACGAAGCCGCACCTCAACATCGGCACCATGGGTCACGTCGACCACGGCAAGACGACCCTGACCGCCGCCATCACCAAGGTCCTCGCCGACCGCGTCGGCGGCCGCTACGTGCCGTTCGAGCGGATCGACCGGGCCCCGGAGGAGGCCCGGCGCGGCATCACGATCAACGTCGCGCACGTCGAGTACGAGACGGCGAGCAGGCACTACGCGCACGTCGACATGCCGGGCCACGCCGACTACGTGAAGAACATGATCACCGGCGCGGCCCAGGTCGACGGCGCGATCCTGGTCGTCTCGGCCACCGACGGCGTCATGCCCCAGACCCGCGAGCACGTGCTGCTGGCCCGCAGGCTCGGCGTCGGGCACCTGGTGGTCGCGCTGAACAAGGCCGACGCCGGCGACCCCGAGCTGCTGGAGCTGGTGGAGCTGGAGATCCGCGAACTGCTCGACGCGCACGGCTTCGACGGCGCGGCCACCCCGGTGGTGGCCGTGTCGGCGCTGGGCGCGCTGGCCGGCGAGCCGCGCTGGACGGGCTCGATCGTGGCGCTGCTCGACGCCGTCGAGGAGCACGTGCCGGTGCCGCACCGCGACCTGGGCTCGCCGTTCCTGATGCCGGTGGAGAACGTCCTGACCATCACCGGTCGCGGGACGGTGCTGACCGGGGCGATCGAGCGGGGCGTGGTCTCGGTCGGCGACACCGTCGAGGCGCTGGGCCTGGGCCGCGGCGTGTCGGCGGTGGTGACCGGCATCGAGACCTTCGGTCGCACGATGGAGCGCGGCGAGGCCGGCGACAACGCCGCGCTGCTGCTGCGCGGGGTGCGCCGTGAGCAGGTCGCGCGCGGCCAGGTGGTCGCCGCGGCCGGCTCGATCGGCCTGCACGGCGCCTTCCGCGGCGAGCTGCGCCTGCTCGGCGCGGCCGAGGGCGGGCGGCACACGCCGGTGCGCTCGGGCTACCGCCCGCAGTTCCACCTGCGCACGGCCGACGTCGGCGGGGTGCTCGACCTGGGTGACGTCGAGCGGGTCGAGCCGGGCTCGGTCGCCACGGCGACGGTGCGCCTCGGCTCGCCGGAGCCGCTGGAGGTCGGCCTCGGCTTCGCGGTGCGCGAGGGCGGCCGGACCGTCGCCGAGGGCACCGTCACCACCCTCCTGCCCTGACCACCCGTCGAGAACGAAGTTGTAGCGGATTGGACCGGTCCACAATCACGACAACTTCGTTCTCGACGGTCACGTGGAGGTGGGGGTGAGGACCGAGGCGTAGACCGCGGCCAGCCGCTCGGCCCAGCCGACGGCCTCGTGCCCGGCCAGGAACCGGGCGCGGGCCGCGGCGCCCAGGCGTGCGCGGCGCTCGGCGTCCTCGGTGAGGGCGACGAGCGCGTCGGCCATCCGGCGGGCGTCCTGCGGGACCAGCACGCCGGTGGTCGGGCCGACGATCTCGGGGATGCCGCCCACCTGGGTGGACACCACCGGCAGCCCGGCGGCCATCGCGCGCAGCAGCACCGTGGGCGCGGCGCCGTACTCGGCCGGGTAGACCACCAGGTCGGCGGCGTTGAGCAGGCTCGCGTGGTCGGTGTGGCGGTGGGCGAAGCGCACCCGGCCGTCGAGCTCGTCGGTGTCGTCCACCCGCGACTCCAGATACGGGCGCATCGGCCCGTCGCCGCACAGCGCGACGACCAGCGGCAGCTCGTCGGGCAGCGCCTCGCAGGCGTCGAGCAGCAGCTCCAGTCCCTCGTCGCGGCGCATCGGGTTGGTGCAGACCGCCAGCACCTCCCGGTCGTCGACGCCGAGGGCCTCGCGGCGCCGGTTGCGCTCGGCCAGGTCGACCGGGCCGGGGTCGACGACACCGTCGGGCACGAGCACGGTGTCCACCGCGGCGCGCAGGCCCCGGTACCAGTCCTGCTGGACCCGGGAGATGGCGATCGTGCGCTTCACGAACCGCTGGCGGGCCACGATCCGGGCCGTGCGGCGGACCCGGTCGCCGCCGTCGGCCAGGTCGTTCTTGACGTTGTGCAGCGTGGACACCGCCGGGATCCGGTTGCGCATGGCCGCCGCCGCGGCCACCACGTCGGCGTGGCCCAGGTGGCTGTGCACGAGCTGGGCGCCCTGGTCGCGCAGCGCCTTCGCCGTGCGTGGGACCGCCCGCGGGTCGAGCGGGGCCAGGCCGAGCTCGACGACCGGCACCCCCAGCCTGCGCAGGGCGCTGACCTGCGCCGTGTCCGAGGTCGAGGCCAGCGCGACCACCGAGATGTCCAGCCCGGCCCGCGGGGCGGCCGTGGCCAGGTCGACCAACCCGATCTCGGGACCGCCGGGGTGCAGGGACGGGACCAGGTGGGTGATCTTCACGAGCGCTCCGGTGAGGGGGTCGGCGGGAAGGGCCATCGACACTACCCACGTCCGGGCGACCACGGAGCGCGGTCCCCGGACCGGGCTCGCCCGGCGGGTCGGGTGACCCCGATCACCCGATGGGCCAGGATGGGCGGGACGGGCCCGGGGGTAGGAGAGGACGCCGATGGGGTTGCAGGAACCAGGGGTGCACGACGAGCCGGCGGCGCCGCCGGTGATCGTGCTCGCCGACACCACCACGGCCGTCGAACGCCGCCTGGTCGAGGAGTGGATGCGCGGGTCCGGGCTGAGCCCGGCAGCCGTGCTGCCGCTGCGCGCCGAGGCGCTGGTGGGCCCGCTGACCGACGCCGACGACGCCACGGTCGTCGCCCCGCTGCGGGTGGTCTGGCGGCCCCGGGAGCGCGACGGCCGCCGCCGGGTGCGCTGGTCGGACGTCGTGTCGCTGGGCAACCCCCGCCGCCCCGCCCCGCACCTGCAGGCCCGCATCGCCCGCCGCGAACCAGACCGGGCCGCCGTCGCCGTCGCCGACACGGCCACGCTCGGCGACCTGCGCGCCCGGTTCGCCCAGCGCACCGGCGCGGAGAGCCCGCCGGGCCCGCGGGAGCTGGCCGGCTTCGTCGTCCACCAGGGTGAGGTCGCGCTGCAGCGCGCGGAACGCGCCCTGCTCGGCGACCGGTTCAAGGTGCCCACGCACATCGTCGAGGCGGTCGGGGCGAGCCCGCAGTTCCGCGCCGGCGTCGCCGAGCTGGCCGCCCGCCTGGAGCTGCCCGAGGCCGAGGTCCGCGAGCGGGTCGTGCACGACCTGCACGGGCTGGTGGCCTCGCTGAGCCCGGTGGCCGTCGACCTGCTCAGCGCGGTGCTGCGCCCGCTGCACGCCAGGGCGTGGGACGTGCAGGTCGACGCGGCCGGGCTGGAGAAGCTGCGCGAGCTCAACCGCACCCACCCGCTGGTGTTCCTGCCCAGCCACCGCTCCTACACCGACCCGTTGCTGCTCGCCGACGTGCTCGCCGAGCACGACTTCCCGCGCAACCACGTGCTGGGCGGGGACAACCTGCGGTTCTGGCCGGTCGGGCCGCTGGCCAAGCGGGCCGGGATCGTGTTCATCCGGCGCAGCTTCGGCGACGACGAGGTCTACAAGCTGGCGGTGCGCGAGTACTTCGGCTACCTGCTGGCCAAGCGGTTCAACCTGGAGTGGTACATGGAGGGCGGCCGCTCGCGCACCGGCAAGCTGCGCGCGCCCCGCCACGGGCTGCTGGCCGGGGTGGCCGAGGCGGTCGAGCGCGGCCGCGTCGACGACGTCCACCTGGTCCCGGTGTCGATCACCCACGACCAGCTGCGCGAGGTCTCGACGATGGCCGCCGAGCAGCTCGGCGCCCCGAAGAAGGGCGAGGGCCTGACCTGGCTGGCCCGCTACGCCAAGGCGCAGCTGCAGCCGATCGGCGCCGCCTACGTCCGCTTCGCCGAGCCCGTCTCGCTGCGCCGGGCGCTGGAGGGCGTCGACCCCGACGACCCCGCGGCGCGGCGGCTGGCGCTGCAGAAGGCGGCGTTCGAGGTGGCGGTGGGGATCAACCGGGTCACCCCGGTCGTGGCCACCGCATTGGTGACGCTGGCGCTGCTGGGCGTGCGCGACCGGGCGCTGACCCTGGGCCAGGTGCAGCGCGTGCTGGAACCGGTCCGCGCCTACGTCGAGTCGCGGGGCGCGGTCGAGAGCGGCCCGTCCAACGAGGCCGTGCGCACGCCGGTCGGGCTGCGCCGCGTGCTGCACGCGCTGGCCGCGTCGAAGGTCGTGACGATCTACTCCGGGGGCGCCGAGCCGGTCTACGCGATCGACCGCGGCCAGCACCTGGTCGCGGCGTTCTACCGCAACAGCGCCGTGCACCACTTCGTCGACCGCGCCATCGCCGAGCTGGCGCTGCTCAGCGGGCCGGACCGGCGCCGCGACGCCGTGGCGGGCCTGCGCGACCTGCTCAAGTTCGAGTTCTTCTTCCCCGACCGGCAGACCCACGAGGCCCAGGTCGAGGTCGAGCTGCAGCGGTTGGGCGCGGGCTGGGACACCCCGGACGGACCGGCCGCGCTGGCCCGCGCCGAGTTCCTGATCGCCCACCGGGTGCTGCGCTCCTTCGTCGACGCGCAGCTGGTCGTGGCCGAGCGGCTGGCCGCGCGCAACCCGCGCACGCCGGTCGTGGAGAAGGAGTTCCTCGACGAGTGCGCCGGGTTCGGCCAGCAGATGCTGCTGCAGGGTGTGCTGCACGGCCCCGAGTCGCTGTCGCGGGAGCTGTTCGCCACCGCGCTCAAGCTGGCCGCGAACCTCGACCTGGTCGACCCGGGCCGCGAGGAGCTGGCCGCGGCCCGCCGGGAGTTCGCCGCGCGGATGCGCGAGACGGTCGCCGGGGTGGTGCGCATCGACGAGATCGACGCCCAGCTGCGCAGGGAGTCCGCCGGTGTCGCGCCCTGAGCCCGCCCACCCCGACCCCGACCGGCTCTGGACCGAGGACGACCTGGTCGCCGACGTGGCCGCCGGGCCGCAGGGCCCGGCGATCGGCGCGTTCTTCGACTTCGACGGCACCCTCATCGACGGCTACTCGCTGGGCGCCTTCGCCCGCCACCACGTGCGGTCCGGGCACGTCACCCCGGCCGACGCCGGCCGGATGCTGCTGCTGGGGCTGCGCGGGGTGACCACCGAGGAGGACTTCGAGGGCTTCTTCGTGCTCGGCATGCGGGCCTGGGCCGGGCGCAGCGAGGACGAGCTGACCGAGCTCGGCGAGCGGCTGTGGCGCCAGGGGATCGCCGGGGCGCTCTACCCGGAGGCGTGGCGGCTCGTGCAGGCCCACGTCCGCGCCGGGCACACCGTCGTGCTGGCCTCCTCGGCCACCCGCTTCCAGGTCGCGCCGGCCGCCGCCGCGCTCGGCATCGGGCACGTCCTGGTCACCCCGGTGGAGTTCGAGGACGGGCTGTGCACCGGCCGGCCGGGCGGGCCGCCGCTGTGGCGGGCCGGCAAAGCCGCCGCGGTGCGCGCGTTCGGCACCGCCCACGACCTCGACCTGATCAACAGCTACGCCTACTCCAACGGCACCGAGGACGTGCCGTTCCTGGCCACCGTGGGCCGGGCCAGGGCGCTCAACCCGGAGCCGGGGCTGGCCGCCGCGGCCGCGGAGAAGGACTGGCCGATTGCCCGGTTCCGCTCGCGCGGCCGTCCGGGCGCGCGCGAGCTGGCCCGCACCGCGGGAGCGGTCGGCGGCACGCTGGGCGGGTTCGGCGCCGGGCTCGCGCTGGGCGCGCTCAACGCGCTCACCGGCGCGGGCTCCCGCCGCGAGGCCGTCGACCTCGGGCTGACCCTCGGCGGCGAGCTGGGCACCGCGCTCGGCGGCATCACCCTGGACGTGCGCGGCGCGGAGCACCTGGCCACCCGGCCCGCGGTGTTCCTGTTCAACCACCAGAGCCAGCTCGACGTGCTGGTGCTGGCCAAGCTGCTGCGCTCGGGGTTCAGCGCGGTGGCCAAGAAGGAGATCGCCCGCATCCCCGGCTTCGGGCTGGCGTTCCGGCTGGCCGACGTCGCGTTCGTCGACCGGGGCAACACCACCTCGGCGCGGGCCGCCCTGGAGCCCGCGGTCCAGCGGCTGCGCGAGGGGGTGTCATTGGTGATCGCCCCGGAGGGCACCCGCTCGGCGACGCCTGCGCTGGGGCCGTTCAAGAAGGGCGCGTTCCACGTCGCCATGCAGGCCGGCGTGCCGGTCGTGCCGATCGTCATCCGCAACGCCGGCGAGCTGATGTGGCGGGGCGCCTCGACGCTGCGCGAGGGCACCGTGCAGATCACGGTCCTGCCGCCGGTGCCCACCGACGGCTGGACGGTCGAGGAGCTCGACGAGCGCGTCGACGAGGTCCGCGACCGCTACCTCGACGTGCTGGCCTCCTGGGACGGGCCGGCGCCGGGACGACCCGTGCGGGTCACCGCCGGCCCGACCGGCCCGGTGGCCCCGCCGCTGGACTGGGGCTCGGCGCCGGAGATGAACGCGGTCGAGGCCATGGCGTGGCGCGCCGAGGTCGCCGACCCCCGGCTGCGGGCCAACGTGTCGGTGCTGGAACTGCTGGAGTCCGCGCCGGACTGGGACCGGCTCGTCGCCGCCCACGAGTGGGCCTCGCGGATGGTGCCGCGCATGCGCCAGCGCGTGGTCGAACCGCCGCTCGGGCTCGGGGCGCCGGGCTGGGTGACGGTCGCCGACCTCGACCTCGACCACCACCTGGGCCGCATCCGGCTCGCCGAAGCGACGCCCCGCGCGCTGCTGGACGCGGTGGCCGAGTTCGCCGCGGCCCCGCTCGACCGCGACCGCCCGCTGTGGCGGGCGATGCTGGTCGAGGGGCTGGCCGGGGGTGGCGCGGCGTACGTGGTGGTCACCCACCACGGCGTGACCGACGGCATGGGCGCGGTGCGGCTGCTCGGCCTGCTGCACAGCCGCACGCCCGACCACGCCCCCGACCGCCCCGAACCGCCGGTGCCCACCCCCGGGCCGGTCCCGTCACCGGTGCAGGTGCTGGCCGAGCAGGCCGGCCGCCGGGCCCGCGAGCTGCCCGGCGAGGCGCTGCGCCG
>NZ_JAHDTH010000164.1 GCF_018531445.1 Pseudonocardia lacus | reverse complement strand
CCGCCCGCCGCGGCATCGCGGTCACCCCCGCCGCCGCCTTCGCCGTCGGCACCTCGCACGCCCCCAACGCCGTCCGCCTCGCGCTGGGCAGCCCCACCGTCGACGCCCTCGACGGCGCGCTCGCCGCCCTGGCCGCCCTGGCCGCCACCGACCCCCACGACACCGGCGTCGACTGACGTCGCAGGGTCTTCCCACCCGGCGCAGAGCCCCCGGGCCCTGCGCCGGGTCGGTAAACCCTGCGACGTGGTCGGGGCCGCGGCCTACCGTCGGCCGATGCCCGACGCGCTCTTCGAGCACCCCCGGCTGGTCGCGCTCTACGACGTCCTCAACGGCGTCGACCGCCCCGACCTCGACGCCTACACCGCGATCGCCGACGAGCTCGGCGCGCGGCGGGTGCTCGACATCGGGTGCGGGACCGGGGCCCTGGCCGTGGCGCTCGCCGCCGGTGGGCGCGAGGTGACCGGCGTCGACCCCGCCGCGGGCTCCGTCGCGTACGCGCGGCGGCGGCCCGGGGCCGAGCGGGTGCGCTGGATCCACGGCGACGCCGGCGCCGTGCCCGACCTCGCCGCCGACCTCGCCGTCATGACCGGCAACGTCGCCCAGGCCATCGTGGAGCCGGCCGACTGGGCGGTCGCCCTCGACGGCGCCCACCGCGCCCTGCGCCCCGGCGGCCACCTCGTCTTCGAGACGCGCGACCCCGCCTTCCGGGGCTGGGAGGAGTGGACCGGTCCCCGCACGCACCGGTCGGTCGACGTCCCCGGCGTGGGCGTGGTCGAGACCCGCACCGAGCTGACCGCCGTCGAGCTGCCGCTGGTCAGCTTCCGCGCCACGTACGTCTTCGCCTCCGACGGGCAGGTGCTGACCTCGGACTCGACGCTGCGGTTCCGGGGGCGCGACGAGGTGGAGGCCGACCTGGCCGAGCACGGCTTCGCCGTCGACGAGGTCCGCGACGCCCCCGACCGTCCCGCCCGCGAGTTCGTGTTCCTCACCCGCCGCACCCCCTGACCACCCCCGCCTCCGGCGCGCGGGAACGGGGGGCGTGGTCGAGGATCGCGGGGTGGAAGCGAGCACGGGGGCCAGCGGGCCGGCGGCCGCGGAGGTCGTGTGGGAGCGCTACGCCCAGCCGCGCCGGTGGCCGGGGTGGGCGCCGCAGATCCGCCGCGTCGAGACCGCGGCCGCCCGCATCGCGCCGGGGGTGACCGGCACGGTCCGCGGGCCGTTCGGGCTGCCCGTCCGATTCGTCGTCACCGCCGTCGACGAGGTCGCGCGGCGGTGGGCGTGGGACGCCCGCGTCGGGCCGGTGCGGCTGCACCTGCGCCACGGCGTCGACCGCGACGGCCCCGGCACCCGCACCTGGCTCACCGCCCGGGGACCGGCCCCGGTGCTGATGGCCTACCTGCCGCTGGCCCGGTTCGCCCTGCACCGCCTGGTCCGGTGAGCCGGTCGCCGGGGAGCCGCGCCGCATCCTGGTATGCAGTGCGCCGTGGAAGCGCAGATCTGGGTGTCGGTGGTCTCCCTGGTGGGTGTGCTGCTCGGCGGCGCGATCTCCTACGTGGTCCAGGCCAGCACGCAGAGCCGCACGGATCGGCGCGACCGGGCGACCCGGGACGACCAGCGCTCCGAGGCGCGCCGCGCCGAGCAGGTCGACCTGCTGCGCCAGTTCATCCGCGTCGCCCAGCAGGCGGAGCGGGCGGCCGAGGAGCGCGACGGCTCACCGGAGTGGAAGTCCGCCGCCCGGACCGTCGTCGACGAGCTCTGGGTGTCGGAGCGGATGATCCACGTCTTCTTCCCCGCACGGATGCACGAGCTCGCCCGCGCGTACGTGAAAGCGCTCGACGGCGTGCTCTGGGACGAGCCGGCCGAGGGCACGATGTGGGACGTGCTGCGTGCGCCCAAGGTCGCGTTCCTCGACGTGGCCAGGGCGGAGCTCGCGCGGTAGCGCGTCAGAGCGGCGTGCCGAAGACCTGGGTCCAGGTGGTGCCGTAGCTGCCGCCGATGGCGTGGCCCACCCCGATCTGGGTGAGGTCGCCGTCGAGGATGTTGGCGCGGTGGCCGGGGCTGTCCATCCAGCCGGCCACGACCTCGGCGGCCGAGCGCTGCCCGGCCGCGATGTTCTCGGCGACCTTGCGGTAGCGGTAGCCGTGGGCCAGCGCCCGGTCCCACACCTGGGCGCCGTCGGGGTTGTCGTGGCTGAAGAACGCCCGGCGGACCATGTCGTCGCTGTGGTCCTGGGCGGCGGCCCCCAACCGGGCGTCGACGGTGAGCGCGGGCAGGCCGTGGCGGGTGCGCTCGACGTTCGTGGCCGCCACGACCTCGGCGGTGGGGCCGGCGCCGGGCGTCGGCGCGGCCGGCGGCGGCTCTTCGGCGACGTCGACGCCGAAGTCGCGCACCAGGCCGCCGAGGCCGTCGTCGTAGCCCTGGCCGATGGCCCGCAGCCGCCACCGCCCCGCCCGCCGGTACACCTCGACGAGCTGGGCGGCGGTCTCGGTGCGCAGGCCGGTGGGGCGGAACCGGGCGAACGGGCGCCCGTCGGGGGCGGTGACGGTCAGCGCGGGGGAGGGGAGCGAGCCGAACGAGAGCCCGGCGGCCTCCGGGCTGGCCAGCACCACCACCCGCTCCGCGCCGCGGCGCAGCCGGTCGGTGGCCACGTCGACCGCCGCGCCGCGCAGGGTGACGCCGGGCGCGGTCGGCTGGTTGTAGAAGACCATGTCGGCGTCGCCCGCCACGCGGCCGTCCGCGCCGAGGACCAGCGCCGACAGGTCGAACGGGCCGGGGAGCGCGAAGCCCGCCCGGGCGCCGGGGAGCGCGAGGTTCGCGCCCGGGACCAGCTCGGTGACCACGCCCGTCCAACTCGGTCGGCGCGGCGGTGGTTCCCGCGGACCACCGCCGCGGGGCCGTCAGCCCTTCGTGGCGGCCTTCTCGCCGTCGGGCTTCACCGCGAACCAGCCGTCCTTGCCGTGCCCGCTGGTGGCCCCGGTCTGCTCGCCGACCAGCGTGTAGACCGGCCAGCCGCCGAGCGTGACCTGCTCGGTGCCGTCGGCGCGGGTGATGTGGCCGACGTCGCCCTGCTGCACGCCCTCCAGCACGATCGGCTCCTCGTAGACCATCGGCTTCCAGGTCTGGGCGCAGGCGTCGGCGCAGTTCGACGCGGGCGGGTTGGCGCTGTCCTTGTCGGAGCGGTAGACGGTGAAGCCGACCGCGTCGATCACGGTGGTGCCGAGCTGGCCGGTGCTGTTGGCGCTCAGGTAGACGCCCTTCGGCGCGCTGAGCACCGGCGCCTGCCCGCCGCCGCTGTAGACGCCGTCGCCTTCGCCGCTGCTGCACGAGGTGAGCGCGATGGCCGCGATTGCGGCCACGGCGGCCAGCACGGGGGCGCGTGACATGGAAAACCTCCGGATCCCGGCCGGACGGTCCCGGCCGCAGGGTCGTCACTCGTAGTTCTGCGTTGCTCGGACTGGTGCTCGACGTTCCGCCCCTGACACGGCCGCTGCCGCGGAGGGGTTCAGCCGGGCGCGACCAACGGTGCCCGTCGGCGACGGACGGTCCGAACCTGAGACGGTCCCGGCGTATGGAGTAGTCGTTACTGCTTTCGGGGAGTACGAGGCTGCCGCTCGGCGCGTTCGGGGCCGCGCGTGCCGCCTGCTGCGCTCAGCATGACAACCCCCCGGCCGTGGTCTTGCCTAGGGTCCTCATCCGTGGCCACCGCTCCCTCCCCGTCCGCACCCGTCCCCGGCAGCGCACCGGCCGGTGCGGCCCGCGAGGCCCGGCTGCGGATCGCCCTGTTCGTCCTGGTGCTCGTCGTGGCCGCCGGCGCCGCCTGGGGCGCCGGCCGGCTGCTGAGCCTGGGGCTCGGTGTGGACGCGAGCCAGGTCGACCACTCCCAGCACCACGTGAGCGGCACGCCGTGAGCGCCCCGGCGATCGACCGCGCCTCCGCGGGGACCACCGCGACCACCGACCTGGCCGTCGGCGGCATGACCTGCGGAGCCTGCGCCAACCGCATCGAGCGCAAGCTCAACAAGCTCGACGGCGTGCGCGCCACCGTCAACTACGCCACCGAGAAGGCCTCCATCAGCCACCCGGCGGCGCTGGGCGCGGACGAGCTGATCGCCGTCGTCGAGGCGGCCGGCTACACCGCGGCGCTGCCGCCCGCCCCCGAGGACGAGCCCGCCGGGGGCCCCGACGAGGCGCTGCCCGAGCACCGGTTCCGGCTGCTGGTCTGCGCCGCGTTCTCGCTGCCGGTCGTGCTGACGGCGATGGTGCCGGTGCTGCAGTTCCCGTACTGGCAGTGGCTCTCGCTCGCGCTCACGCTGCCGGTGGTCGTGTGGGGGGCCGAGCCGTTGCACCGCGCCGCCTGGACGAACCTGCGCCACGGCGCCGCGTCGATGGACACGCTGGTCTCGGTCGGCTCGCTGGCCGCCTTCGGCTGGTCGCTCTACGCCCTGCTGCTGGGCGGGGCGGGCGTGCCCGGCTTCACCCACCCCTTCCACTTCTGGCTCGGCTGGTCGGACGGCACCTCGCAGATCTACCTGGAGACCGCGGCCGGGGTGATCACGTTCGTGCTGGCCGGGCGGTACGCCGAGGCCAAGGCCCGGCGGCGGTCCGGGGAGGCGCTGCGCTCGCTGCTGTCGCTGGCCGCGAAGGACGCCGCGGTGCTGCGCGACGGCGCCGAGCTGCGGGTGCCCGTCGACCAGCTGGTCGTCGGCGACCGGTGCGTCGTGCGGGCCGGGGAGAAGATCCCCACCGACGGCACGGTCGTCGAGGGCGCCTCGTCGGTCGACACGAGCATGGTGACCGGCGAGCCGGTCCCGGCGGACGTCGCGCGCGGCGACGTCGTCGTCGGGGGCTGTGTGAACGTCGGCGACCGGCTGGTCGTGGAGGCCACCCGGGTCGGCGCCGACACCCAGCTCGCGCAGATGGCGGCCATGGTCGAGCGCGCGCAGACCGGCAAGGCCGCCGTGCAGCGGCTGGCCGACCGCGTCTCCGGGGCGTTCGTGCCCGGCGTGATGGTGCTCGCCGCCATCGCCGGCGGCTTCTGGGCCGGCGCGGGCGCCGGGTTGACCGTCGCGTTCTCCGCCGCGGTCGCGGTGCTGATCGTGGCCTGCCCCTGCGCGCTCGGCCTGGCCACGCCCACCGCGCTGCTGGTGGGCACCGGCCGCGGCGCCCAGCTCGGCATCCTCATCACCGGCCCCGAGGTGCTCGAGTCGACGCGGGCCGTGGACACCGTCGTGCTGGACAAGACCGGCACCGTGACCAGCGGCGAGATGACCGTGACCGCGGTCGTGGTGGCCCGCGGTGAGAAGCGGGAGCGGGCCGTCGGGGTGGCCGCGGCGCTGGAGGCCGAGTCGCGGCACCCCATCGCCAGGGCGATCACCGCGTACGGCCGCGAGCAGCTGACCGCGCTGCCCAAGCTCACCCGGCCAGAGGGCCTCGACGGCCTGGGCGCGCGCGGGGTCCTGGGCAGCCGCCAGGCCGTCATCGGGCGCCCGCAGACCCTGCTCGACAGCGGCGTCAAGCTGCCCGACGAGCTGCGCGCGGCCCTCGACGAGGCCGCGGCCACGGGGCGCACGGCCGTGCTGCTGGCCTGGTCCGGCCGGGCCCGCGCCGTGGTCGTCGTCGCCGACGAGCCCCGCGCGACCAGCAAGGACGCCATCGCCCGGCTGCGCGGCCTCGGCCTGGAGCCGATCCTGCTGACCGGCGACGGCGAGGCCGCGGCCCGCGCCGTCGCCGCCGAGGTCGGCATCGCGACCGTCATCGCCGACGCCCGCCCGGCCGACAAGGTCGACGTCATCTCCCGGCTGCAGGCCGAGGGGCGCACCGTGGCGATGGTCGGCGACGGCGTCAACGACGCCGCGGCACTGGCCCAGGCCGACCTCGGGCTGGCCATGGGCACCGGCACCGACGTCGCCATCCACGCCTCCGACCTGACCCTCGTGCGCGCCGACCTGGCCGCCGCGGTGGACGCCATCCGGTTGTCCCGGCGCACCCTCGCGGTGATCAAGGGCAACCTGTTCTGGGCGTTCGCCTACAACTACGCCGCGCTGCCGATCGCGGCCGCCGGCCTGCTCAACCCGATGCTCGCCGGCGCGGCCATGGCGCTGAGCTCGGTGTTCGTGGTGACCAACAGCCTGCGCCTGCGCCGGTTCTCCGCCGCGACCTGACCGCCGTCCGGCGCGGTTGACGCGGCGACCCCCGATGGGTGAGCGTGATCGTCGGACCGAGGAGGCGGGGTGCGGGAGTTCACGTACGACGCGCTGCCCGCGCGTGTGGTGTTCGGGCCCGGTGCGGCGCGCACCCGGCTGGCCGGCGAGGTCGAACGGCTGGGCGCCGAGCGGGTGCTGCTGGTGGCGTCGAAGCGGTCGGCCGAGACCGTGGACGCGCTCGTCGAGCCGTTCCGCGGGCGGGTCGCCGCCGTGTTCGACGCGGTCCGCGAGCACGTCCCCGTCGAGACCGCCCGGGCCGCCAGGGCGGCGGCGGAGTCGGCCGGGGCCGACGCGGTGCTGTGCATCGGCGGCGGGTCGACCGTCGGGGCGGCCAAGGCCGTCGCGCTGACCGCCCGCATCCCGGTGCTGGCCGTGCCCACCACCTACTCCGGCTCCGAGGTCACGCCGATCTGGGGACTGACCGAGGACGGCCGCAAGACGACCGGGGTCGACCCGGTCGTGCTGCCCCGGGTCGTCGTCTACGACCCCGAGCTGACCGCGTCGCTGCCCCCGGAGCTGGCCAGGGCCAGCGGCCTCAACGCGATGGCGCACGGGATCGAGGCGTTCTGGGCGCCCGGGCGCAACCCGGTGAGCGGCGTGATCGCCGAGGAGGGTGTGGCCGCGCTGGCCGCGGGCCTGCGCACGGACGACCCGGTCGACCTGCTGCGCGGGGCATGGCTGTGCGGGGCCGCGTTCGCGGTGACCGGCTCCGGCCTGCACCACAAGCTCTGCCACGTGCTGGGCGGCACCTTCGACCTGCCGCACGCGCGCACCCACGCCGTGGTGCTGCCGCACGTGCTGGCCTTCAACGCGCCGGGCGCGCCGGAGGCCGCCGCGCGGACCGCGCGGGCGTTGGGCGTGACCGACCCGGTGCGCGGGCTGCGCGCCCTGGCCGACGAGTTGGGCGTGCCGCGCGGGCTGCGCGCGCTGGGCCTGGCCGAGGACGACGTCGACGAGGTGGCCCGGCTGGCCGAACCCGCCGTGCCGCCGGACAACCCCGTCCCGGTCGGGGACGGGGCGCTGCGCCGGCTGGTGCGGGCCGCGTGGGCGGGGGGCGATCAGCCGGGATGAGCCGCGCGGGCCGCCGGACGTGGAAACGCCCCGACCCGGGCCCGGGTCGGGGCGTTGGAACGGTGGCGGACCTGCTGGGACCGGTCAGCGCACCGGTGCTGCCGTCAGAAGAAGCGCCGCCGGCGGGGCGGGCGGTTGAGGCCGAAGACCTCCGCGCACAGCGGGCACCGCTTGCCGTCGGGCTCGACCATCGACGCCGCGGTGACGACGTGCCCGCAGACGGCGATGTAGCAGCCCGCGCGGTCGTTGGCCGCCGCGGCGAGCTGCGCGTCGGGGACGTCGTGCGCCATGCCGTCGGTGAGGCAGGTGATGCGGATGGTCGTCGACGGCGGCCTTATCGGCGGAGCCGGTGGGTGCGCGCCGTTGGTGGAGGCATCGAACAGCTGCCCACGAGGCGACTGCCGGTGTTCTCTGCTCACGGTTCCCCATTCCGCAGCTGTGCCAGTCGGAGTCGCGCTGTTCCGCTGGTCTCGCACACGCTACCTCCTGGCCCAGTCTGCCGACAGGGAGTTGCATCCGCAAGCCCCTCTGCAACAGCATCTGTAAGTACAGGTGTGGTTGCAGATGCACGTGCAGATGTACCCCGCCTGTACATCGCACTCGCGTCCCGCCCCGGGCGCACGCACGACAACGGAGATCGCACGTGGACCTGCAAGTCACCCTCCCCGGCCTCGGCACGCTCACCGAGCTGACCAGCCTCCCCGTCCCCGCACTCGGCGACGTGACCTGGCGCAAGAGCACCGCCAGCAACCCCAGCGGCGACTGCGTGGAGCTGGCCGCCCTCGACGGCGGCGCGGTCGCCATGCGCAACTCCCGCGAGCCGAACGGCACCGCGTTGATCTACACACCGGCCGAGATCGCCGCGTTCCTGACCGGCGCCAAGGCCGGGGAGTTCGACGACATGGGTAGCTGAGGCGATCCACCGGACGCCCCGCGCGGCGGACCGGCCACGGCCGGCCCGCTGTGCGGGTGCCCGGACGGTATCGCCCGGACGGGGTCCCGCCGCCGCCACGACAGAGCTATGCTCCCGTCCGCCGGCGCTCCCCGCAGCCGGCCGGTGACCCCGGGTACCCGCTCGGGGAGGGCCGGTCGTGGAGACGGACCCGTCGTGAAGGTTGAACCGTTGACCGAGGAGTACAGCAGTCCCGACACCCGCCGCCCGGCG
Organism: Pseudonocardia lacus; assembly: GCF_018531445.1. Classification (GTDB taxonomy): domain Bacteria; phylum Actinomycetota; class Actinomycetes; order Mycobacteriales; family Pseudonocardiaceae; genus Pseudonocardia; species Pseudonocardia lacus. The sequence continues at coordinate 10,233 of NZ_JAHDTH010000164.1, read as the reverse complement.
GTCGCCGGCCAGCAGGGCGGCGGACCGACGGCGGCGCGGATGATGCTGGGCACGCACCTGCGCCGGCTGCGCGAGGCCGCCGGCATCAGCCGGCAGGCCGCCGGCGAGGCGATCCGCGCCTCCCACGCCAAGATCAGCCGGCTGGAGCTGGGCCGCGTCGGGGTCAAGGAGCGCGACCTGCGCGACCTGCTCACCCTCTACGGCGTCGACGACCCGCGCGAGCGGGCCGCCCTGCAGGACATGGTGGCCCCGGCCAACCAGCGCGGCTGGTGGCAGCAGGACAGCGACCTGCTGCCCAGCTGGTTCGAGATGTACCTGCGCTTCGAGCAGGAGGCCCGGTCCATCCGGTGCTTCCAGGTGCAGTTCGTGCCCGGCCTCCTGCAGACCGAGGACTACGCCCGCCGGGTCATCCTGGCCGGGCACGGCGCCGAGTCCGCGCACGAGGTCGACCGCCGAGTCCAGCTGCGGATCAACCGCCAGAAGATGCTCACCGAGCCGGGCGGGCCGCAGTTCTGGGCGGTGGTCGACGAGGGCGCTCTGCGCCGGCCGTTCGGCTCGGTCGACGTCATGCGCCGCCAGCTCGAGCACGTCCTGGAGATGGCGACGCTGCCCAACGTGACGGTGCAGATGCTCCCGTTCACCGCCGGCAGCCACGCCGCCGCCGGCGGGCCGTTCACGATCCTGCGCTTCGCCGAGCCCGACCTGCCCGACGTCGTCTACCTCGAGCAGCTCAACAGCGCCGTCTACGTCGACAAGCGCGAGGACGTCGAGGACTACCTCGGCGTCATCGAGCAGGTCAGCGTCCAGGCGCTGACCCCGGCCCAGACCCGCGACGCCATCACCGGGCTGCTCGCCGAGTACCGCTAGTCGCCGAGTACCGCTAGCCGGGCTTGCGGCCCAGCGCGGCCGCGTAGAGCGTGTGACTCGGGCTGTCGGTCGGGGTGAGCTCGTCGGGGTGCCACTCGTTGCCGTAGACGAGGCCCGGCTCGAGGACGTCCAGGCCGTCGAGCAGCTGCCGCAGCTCCTCCCACGTGCGGTACCGGTAGGTGCCCAGGCCCATGTGCCTGATGGCCGCCTCGATCTGCGGGCCGCCCGAGGTGCCGTCGTCGACGAAGTGGCCCAGCAGCAGGTACGAACCGGGGCCGAGGCGCTCCACGATGGTCCCGGCCGTCGCCGCCGCGGCGGGGTCGTGCATGTGGTGCAGGATGCCCGAGGCCAGCACGGCCAGCGGCCGGTCGACGTCGATGAACCCGCGGGTGACCGGGTGGTCGAACACGGCGGCCGTGTCGCGCACGTCGGCCGACAGCGCCATCGTGGTCTTCCCGTCGGTGCCCAGCGTGCGGGCGTGGCTGAGCACCATCGGGTCGTGGTCGACGTAGAGGACGCGGGCCGTCGGGTCGATCCGGTGCGCCACCTCGTGCGCGTTGCCGGTGGACGGCAGCCCCGAGCCCAGGTCGATGAACTGTCGGACGCCGGCCGTGCCGGCCAGGTGCACGACCCCGCGGCGCAGCAGGTCGCGGGTGTCCTTGGCGAGGTGGCCCGCGCGGGGGAAGCGCTCCAGCACCGACTCGGCGGCGCGGCGGTCGGCGGCGAAGTGCTCGCGGCCCCCGAGGAGGTAGTCGAACACCCGGGCCGTCGACGGCCGGGTGACGTCGACGCGGGGAGGGTCGCCCGCGCCCGACCAGTCGTCGGTCACCGCCTCGGTCCTCCCGTTCCCGCGCAAGATATCGATCCTACTGCGTTGCGTAGTCGCGTCGACACTGACCGTCTGTGCTGACTGCTAGTGGGAACCGCCTCCTGGAGGTATCTGTGAGCGGCTGAAGCCTTCTCGCGACGTCGGGGTCGCCGGATCTGATGGGCCGCTCGGCCGTGTCCCGGAGAAAGGCTTCTGCATCATCCGGCGTGGAGGCGACTACGGCGAACGCCGAGGCTTCCGATGCCGCCCGGGGCGGCGAAGCGCCGTACCGCACTCGGGTCCGGGTGGCGGCGAGCCCGCCGGCGACGCTGCTCGATTGCCCCTCACCGACGGCGACAACGGGGACGTGGTGTCGACGGCGGGCCGGGTTGCGCTTTCGCCGAGGTGGGGGATCGGGCGTTCCCGTCGCGGTGTCCGACGGGTCGGACGCGCCGCGACGCGATGCGCAGCAGTCCATGGGTTCGCCGCGGACTGGGTCCCGGAGATCTGCGGGCCGCCGCATCGGCGAACCACGGTCGGGGCGTGGGTGCCACGAGCGGCCCGGGGAGTTCGGGTCATCGCGGATCTCGTGGCCCGTTCCGCTTGAGTGCCGTGGGTTTCCGTGGGGAAGGTGCACGAGTTGCGGCACGGGGAATCGGGACCGGCCCGGGGGTGGAGGACGAAGTCGTCAGCGGGCCTCCCGAATTGGCGCCTCCCGCTCGATCGCCGGTGTGACACCTGGTCGACATCGCCCGATCCGGACCTCGGGATTTCGACGGAGGTCTCCCGAGGGGAGTCGGAGGTGGAGCCCAGCGGCGCCCCGGGAATCTGGATCGGCCCGCCGTGCGCCGGCTCGCAAGGCGCGCTCGTGTCCCGTGCGCGCAGCGGTGCGTCAGCCATCGCGGTGGGAGTGGCGGATGCGGCCACGAGCTGCCCGGGGAAGTTCCGATCCGCCTCGGGAACCGGAGCATCGCTCGATCGTCGGACTGTCGAAAGGCGACGCCCGGCGCCATGCGGGGCGTGGCCCGCGAGAGGGGAAAGGCATCGACGGCCGGACCGGTCGGCGTCGTCGACCGGACTCGCGAGGACCGGATGGTGAGCGCACACGTCGGGGGAGTCGGTTGACCGGTTGGTCCGACGCGATGCCTGCGGATTGCGGGACGTCCTCCGGCGAGCGCCGTCGGATGGTTCCGGGTCCTCCCCCGGAACGGCGAGACTGGAGGCAGCACTCGTGTGGGTCGGGCGAGCGTCGCCCGCATCGATCGCAGCCAACGCTCGCGCCGATCGACGCGGTGTCGGGTCGCTGTCACGGAATCCGGGTGTGGCAGCGAATGGCGGATGAAGTGTTGATGCGCGACCGCGCCGGTCCGATCAGGTGTGCCCCACGCTCGGGGTGGTGATTGGCGCATCGCTGACGGAATCCGTTGGAGCGCGACGCTCGACGGACGAGCGTCGACCCGGAGCCGACCCGAGCGCTCTCCAGGTGCCGTCGCCCGGTACGCGATGGGCATCGTTCCGGATCGCGTCGATGCCAGGATCCCACTCGGCGGGAGGGGCCCTCGAAATCGCGGGTTGTGCCGGCGGTGGTGCCGCTGAGGGTTGGAGGGTCGCGCAGCCGGGAATCCGGGCCAGGTCGGGATCGGTCGGCCGCACGCGCTTCACGGATCGGGTCCGTGCCGGGAGTGGGTTTCGCGTCGCCGCACTGCGCGACCGCGGCCAGACCCCGGAAACGGCGGGCCCGTGCCGCGGCGCCTGCGCTCCTCGCCCCCCGGTGGTGCACAGGCGCGCATTTCCGCGACGGCCGGCGGGGGTACGCGGAACGCTTGCCTCCGGTGGGTGGCGCACACCTTCGATCGGGCCGGCTCGACGAGGGCGCTCCGGGAAAGGTGCCGGTCGAGTCGTCGGGCCTGCGACATCGGACCGGGACGTGCGGTCGGGCTTTTCGCGCGCCACGCGGTTTTCCGCAGGTCGCGGTGGTCGGGGGAATCGGCCGGAGAAGTGGTACGTGCTTCTCCCGGCAGCCGGCCGCGCGGCCGGTCCGGCCTGCCCGTCCGGGAGGCGCGGGACTCTGGTCGGCTGCCGGGTGCGCGGGCATGCCGGGCCGCGGCGGCCCGGTGCTCCCCGCGGAACGGGTCTTGATCGGGCGGTGACCGTTTGCTAGCTTCCACGTGAGTTCCGGTGTGCAGCCGGGGCTCACCGGACGAAGTCCCTGCTGAAGACGTCGCAGAGACCGGTTCCGGAGCAGGGCCGCAGGACGAGTCCACGACCGTCCGCAGCGGGTCGCAGCCTCAGGCGCGACGTGCGCAGGCCCTTGGTCCTGCACGTCTCCGATGCGATGCCATCCGCGGTCCACGCCGCGGTTTCGAGCCGCGTCACCCCTCACCACTTCCGAGCAGGGAGCTCTCCAGCATGAGCCGGCAGGTCGACACGCACGCGGGGCCCGGTGGCCTCGACGTGCGTTCCGACGTGCCCGTGCAGCTGCGGCTCTCCGTCCGGGACAAGGCGTGGGCGGTCGTGCGGTGGCTGTTGTGGGTCTCGGGTCTGGTCGTGGTGCTGTGGTTCGGGGCGGCCTTCCTGGCCGCCGCGCCGGCGTCCGCGGCGGTCCCGGTGAGCGCCGCGGCGCAGGGCCTGGTGAAGGGAGGCAGCACCAGGCCCGCGGGCGGGAAGAACGGTTCCGAGGGATCCGGCCAGTCGGGGGCGGATTCGTCGGCCAAGAACGCCGGGCCCAAGAAGGACAAGAAGGCGGAGCCGAAGAAGGACGAGAAGGCCGAGCCCAAGAAGGACAAGAAGGCCAAGTCGAAGAGCGACAAGAAGGTCGAACCGAAGAAGGACGAGAAGGCCGAGCCGAAGGACGGCGACGAGGCTCAGCCGGAGACGGACGAGAAGGCCGAGCCGAAGAGCGACGAGAAGGCCGAGCCGAAGGACGGCGACGAGGCTCAGCCGGAGACGGACGAGAAGGCCGAGCCGAAGAAGGACGAGAAGGCCGAGCCGAAGGACGGCGACGAGGCTCAGCCGAAGAAGGACAAGAAGGCCGAGCCCAAGAAGGACGAGAAGGGCGAGCCCAAGGCGGATGCCGAGGGCGAGGCGAAGAAGGACAAGAAGAAGGCCGGCGACGAGTCGGACGACGAGCCGATGGGTGCCGGCGGCGGTGGCCCGGATGCGGACGACTTGCCGAAGCTCGTGAAGAAGCAGGACGACGCCGACGCCGACGCGGCTCCCGGTAAGGGTGACAAGGCGACCGCTCCGAAGAAGAAGACCGGCGCGAAGGGCGAGGCGAAGAAGGCCGCCGCGAAGACCGCTGAGAAGAAGACCGCGGCCGAGGGCGACGAGGACAAGGCTGAGAAGGACAAGGCGGAGAAGGACAAGGGCGACAAGGGCGAGGACGACGGCGACGTCGAGAAGCTCGTGGCCGACCTGGCGGGGGAGAAGGGCGACGGCAAGCAGGTCCGCCGTCAGCTCGCCGAACTCGCCGAGAAGCACCTGGACGATCTGGAGGAAGCCGCCGGGTCGGAGGACGACCGGGACGCGGCGCGGCTCGCGATCGTCAAGAAGGTCCTCGACGACATGGGCGAGAGCGCCCCCGCGAAGGACGCGAAGAAGAGCGACGCCAAGGACGCCAAGAAGCCGGGCGCCAAGGACGCGAAGAAGGCCGGCGCCAAGGACGCGAAGAAGGCTGGCAAGCAGGCCGGCGCCGATGGCGCTGACGACGTCACCTGGACGCAGGTGCTGCGCGCGATCGACGACCTGGAGCCGGCTACCGGCGACGCCACCGAGGGCGGGGCGACCGCCAAGCTGCTTTCCGCGGACGCGGACGAGGACGCTCCCCGTGGTCCGCCGAAGGGCTCGAAGTCCGCCGACGATGACGGCGACGAGGAGGGCGTCGAGGAGTCCGTCGAGTACGAGGACTCCGCCGAGCACACCGAGAAGGTGCTCAAGGATCAGATCAAGGTCGAGAACTCGGCGAAGAAGCTGGCCGAGCAGAAGAAGAAGGCCGGCGAGAAGGGCGCGACCAAGAAGGACAAGGCCGCCTACGCGAAGACCAAGGCCGCGCACGACGAGCTCGTCGAGCAGGTCGAGAAGGACAAGGCGGAGCTGTCGCCCGACCAGGTCGACCTGGTCGAGTCCGTGCTGAAGGGTCAGAAGGACCTGGCCGCGCAGGAGAAGGCGCTCGCCGCGCAGAAGAAGAAGGCGACCGCGAAGGGCGCGGACAAGAAGACCAAGGACGCGTACGCCAAGAGCACCAAGGCGTATGAGTCCAAGCGCGATGAGGTGTACGAGGCCACCGAGCAGTTGGCCGAGGTCACCGACAACGCCGCGGACTACACCGAGACCGACGGTGAGGGTGCCTCGGCGGGTTGCGGGTCGAGTGGGGTGTTCGTCGCGTGCGGTGCGGCGAGCGAGGACGCCGAGGGCGAGCGTGAGACCGACCGGTGTGTCGCGATCAGTGGGGTCTCGGCCGGCTGCTCGGTGTCGACCTCGAAGGGCGACAACAAGGGGTCGGCGTCGTGCACGTTGACCGGTGCGGCCAAGGGCTGCACGAGCTCGACCGAGAGCAAGAAGGTCGACGAGGAGACCGGTAAGGCCACCACGACCAAGGCCGGCACGATGTGCGAGGGCGCGGCGAACCAGTGCCAGCAGGGCAGCCGGACCAACCCGGACGGCGCTCAGATCGCCTGCGCGACCGTGGCCGGCAAGTGCAGCGGCACCGCGAGCGGCCCGGAGAAGGCCGACGCCGCCGACGCGGGTGCCGAGCGGACCGCCGCGACCGCGTCCTGCGTGGGTGGGTGCGAGCTCACCGGCGAGGCCGACCGCCGCACCGCGCGGGCCGACTGCGACACCGACACCGGCACCTGCACGAGTGCGGCCACCGGCCAGGACGACAACGCCGAGGAGAAGGCGGAGGCCGCGCGCGCCGCCGCCGGCGACGATGTCCGCAAGATCGGCGCCGACGCGCGGACGGCCGACGAGCAGCGCTCCCGCTCCGGCGACGGCACGGCCACGTGCACCGCCGCGACGGGCGGCTGTGCCACCACCGCGGCCGTCGACCTCGGCTACGAGCACGGCGACGACCACGACGGTTGGAGCGCGGAGAGGGTCGAGGCCGCCGCCGAGATCGAGTGCGACGACTGCACCGGCACCGCGTCGACCACGAGCACCGGCAACGCCACCCGCACCGAGCAGGCCGAGCAGACTGAGCAGCCCGCCGTTCGTGCCGCGGCCGCTCCGGCCGCCGGCGCCGGCTCGGTCGTCGAGACCTCCGGCACCACGGCGTCGTCCTGCACCACCGCGGGCGGCGGCTGCCGCACCGGTGCGGCCGTCGCGCTGCACGGCGAGGGCTCCGACCGCGCCGTCGACGCCGACGCCGAGGTCGACTGCCCGGCGAAGGGCTGCACCGGCGAGGCCACGACCCGCACGGTCGGCAAGGCGGCCGACGTCCCCGCCCCCGCGGCGGCCGGCGCGGCGACCACGCCCGTCCCGACGGCGAACGCCAGCGGCGGGACCACCTGCACCGTCGCCGCCGGCGGCTGCGACAGCCAGAGCCGCACCGAGGTCGAGCACTCCGCGGACGGCGTCGAGGCCCGCGGCGAGGGGGCGGTCGAGGTCGACTGCCGCGGTGAGGCGTGCACCGGCGCCGGGCAGGCCACGACCGCCGGGTCCGCCTCCGGGCTGCGCGCCGGTGCCGCGCGCACCGGCTCGGGCACCGGGTCCTGCACCCTGACCGACGGCGGCTCCTGCGAGGCGCACGCCGCCACCGATGTCGACAACACCGTCACCGCCGCCCGGACCGCCCAGAAGGCCGGGCTGACCGACGGCGACGGCGTGGCCACCAGCACCGCCGGGGCCGGCGTCGACTGCGACGACGACGCCGACTGCAAGGGCACCGCGAAGGTCGCCACAACCGGCGAGGTCACCGGGGTCCCCGCCAAGGCGGGCGTCGCGGCGCCGGTCCGCGAGACCGCGGCCACCGCGGACTGCACCGCCACCGCCGGCGACTGCGACGTCGAGGCCACCTCCGAGGTCGCCGACCGGAAGGCCGCGCGCGACGACAGCGTCCGCGCGATCGGCGCCACCGCGTCCGGCCGGGAGCTGAGCGCCACCAGCGCGGCGAACACCGACGCGTACTGCGGGATCGAGGCGTGCGAGGCCACGGGCAAGGCGGCGACCTCCGGGGCGGCCTCCGGCGACGTCAAGGGCGTGCGCGACAGCAACGCCTCCTCGACCTGCTCGGTGCGCGGTGCCGGCGGGAGCTGCGGGGCGCAGGCGCGGACCGAGGTGGCCGACCGGGCCCCCGTCCGGGCTGTCGCCGGTGGGCCGCAGCCGGTGTCCGGCCCGGTGAGCACCTCCTCGGCCGACGCCGCGGTCGCCTGCGACGGCGGCGAGGGCTCCTGCGGCGGCACCGCGACCGCGAAGACGAGCGCCGGCGACACCGGGGTGACCCCGCAGCGGCGCGCCACCACCGCCACGGTCGACTGCACCGTCGACGGCGGCGGCTGCCAGGGGCTGGCGTCCTCGGCCGCGTCCTCGGCGCCGGACTACGCGGTGATCGACCCGGCCACCGGCCGCCCGGCCGCGGGCCAGCCCACCGCCGGTCCGAGCAGCGTCGCGAACGCGAGTGCTGCGCTGGACTGCCCGCGGGGTTGCACGGGCACCGCCACGGCGACCGCGGAGGGCACCGACGGCGCGGTCGTCAACGGTGCGCCGCGGGCGTCGGCCGGCACGGTCACCTGCGCGCTGGACGGCGGCGCATGCGGCGGCGAGGCGCTGGCGGTGGCGTCGGCCTCGCCGGGCGCGGCGAAGGTCCTGGGCGAGCGCCTGGGCACCGGCCCGGTCGACCCGATGACCCTGGCGAAGGGCGGCCCCGCCGTCGACGGCGCGCGGGCCGCGGCGGTCGGCGCCGGGCAGGGAACGGCAGGGGGCACCGCGGCGGCGGGGGCGCCGAAGGTCGTGCCGGGCCCGTCGGCGGCGGCCGTGGTGACCGGCTACCTGGACTGCGCCGAGGGCTGTGACGGCACGGTGACGACGAACGCCACCGGCGCCGACGGCGTCACCGAGCGCGGCTCGACGGGCATCGCCGGCTGCGCGATGGGCACCGGCACCTGCGCCGGCACGACCCGCTCGGCCGCGACCTCCGGCCCGACGGTGGCCGACCTGCTGCCGGCGCTGGGCCTGGCCACCGACGGGAAGCTGGCCGAGGGCATCGACGGTGGTCCGACCGCGGCGGTGTCGGATGCGCAGGACGGCCCGTCGCCGGTCACCCCGGCCCCGGGGCGCAGCGGGCAGGTCACGGTCGTGGGCGGGGCGGGCGCGGGGTCGGCGGGTGGTCCGTCGAGCCTGTCGGACGCCGACGCGGTCGGTGAGTGCGCCGCGGACTGTGTGGGCGGTACCTGGACCACGACGATCGGCACCGACGGTGCCGCGCCGGGTGTGGAGCTGCCCGGTGGGACGGGTGTGCGCGGTCCCCCGTCGACCAGCACCACCAGCACCACCAGCACGACGACGTTCCGTTCGACCTGCGTGACGGGTGCGGACGGGTGCATCGCCCAGTCGCGCTCGGCCGCGGCGGCCGGTGCCGGGGTGGACTACCTGATGGCCCGCAACGTGGTGGAAGCCGCGGCCGGGATCGGGATCACCGCCCGCAACGCCCAGACCAGCCAGACCAGCCAGACCAGCGAGCAGGACCAGAGCGACAAGCAGGACGAGAAGGACGCGGACCCGGCGGTCGAGCTGCCGAAGGGCCCGTTCCCGATCACGTACTCGCAGTCCACGGGCATCACCGAGTGCCTGGGTGCGGACTGCGCCGCGGGTGCCGAGGCGGCCTCGACCACGACCGGTCTGGGTGATGCCGCGGTCAGCACCTCGATCGCGCGCAGCACGTGCGCGGGCGGGGACACCGGCTGCGTGGCCGGGGTGGACGCCACGGCGGCCACCGAGCCCACCACCGGGATGAAGGCCGAGGGCGAGAAGGAGCCCCTGGCCGGGGTCGCGGGCACGACGTCGGCCGGAGCGAGCCTGCAGTGCGCGGGCGGGTGCCTCGGTGAGGTCAGCGGCGACACCTACTCCGCCGCCTCCCCGGACGGCGGTGCCGCGAAGGCGATCGAGGCCGCGAAGGCCGCGACGGCGCCTGGGGCCCCCGAGCCCGGCGCGCCCGCGCTGAACGGCGCGAAGGTCGACCCGACCAGCGTGTCGGTCGCCCACGGTGAGACCGCCTGCGACGGGCAGGCCGGCTGCGCCGCGGTGATCCGGACCTCCGGGTCGGCCACCACCACCGGTGACGTCAAGGCCGGCCGGTTCGCCACCACCACCGCGACCGCGGACGGCGCCTGCACCACCGACGCGGGTGGTTGCCCGACCGCGACGTCGAGCCACACGCTGAGCACCGACGACCCGGCCACCATCGCCACCACCCTGCACGCCGTCTACCACGACGCCGACGAGGCCGCCACCGCCGAAGCCGCCGCGAAGACCGCCGCCGCCGAGGCGACCGCCGCGAAGGCCGCCGCGGAGGCCGCCGCCCGCAAGGCTGCCGAGGCCGCCGAGGCCGAGGCCGTCGCCGCAGC
>NZ_JAHDTH010000163.1 GCF_018531445.1 Pseudonocardia lacus | reverse complement strand
GGGCGTTCACCTTCCCCGGCCACGGCTACGGCCCCGGGCGGCGCCACGCCGCCGCGGCCGACGAGGCCCGCGCGCTCGGCGCCGTCGACCTGCCCGGCCCGCTGCGCAGCGGCGGCTCCACCCCCACCCTCGACGCCACCGACGGGAGCGTGCTCACCGAGGTGCGCCCCGGCGTCTCCGCGCTCAACGACGCCCAGCAGGTCGAGCTCGGCTCCTGCGACTGGTCCGACGTCGCGCTCACCGCAGTCGGCACGGTGGTGAGCGCGACGGGCCGGCAGGCCGTGCTCGACACCGGCAGCAAGGTGCTCGGCGCCGACCAGCCGGCCTGGGCGAGCGGCGGGGGCCGGCTGCCCGACCACCCCGACGCCCGCGTCGTGGCGCTGTCCGAGCACCACGCCACGGTGCGGTTCGACGCCCACCCGCCGGTCCGGCTCGGCGACGTCGTGCGCGTGGCGCCCAACCACGTCTGCGCCGCGGTCAACCTCGCCGACGACCTGGTCGTGCTGCGCGACGGCGCGCCGGTCGACCGGTGGGCCGTCGCGGCGCGGGGCGCCAACCGCTAGGCGGCGACGACGTCGGCGAGCGCGCAGCAGACGTTGTCCGGCGCCCCGGCCGCGTGCACCCGGCGCACCAGCTCGTCCAGCGCGGCCTCCGGATCGGCCACCTCGACGAGCACCGCGCGCAGCACGTCGTCGGGCAGCACCCGGTGCAGGCCGTCGGTGCTCAGCAGGTAGCGGTCGCCCGCGCGGGCCTGCTGCAGCAGCGAGTCGGGCCGGGACGCGGCCGGGTCGGCGCTCCCGTGCAGGGCCCGGACCAGCCTCGTGGCCTGCGGGTGCGACTCGGCCTCCGCCGCGCTGAGCCGGCCCTCGTCGACCATGGCCTGGACGAGCGTGTGGTCGTGGGTGAGCCGGGTCAGCTCACCGTCGCGCAGCAGGTAGGCGCGGGAGTCGCCGATGTGCACCAGCGCCAGCTCCGAACCCGACCAGGCCAGCGCGGTGAGCGTCGTCCCCGAGCCCGGTTCCGGCTCGTCGGCGGTGAGCAGCCGCACCGACGCCTCGGCGCGGTCGGTGGCCACCCGCAGCGCGCCGAGCACGTCGCCGGTGGCCGGCGGGCCGTCCACCAGCGTTTCGACGGCGAGGCTGCTGGCCCGTTCCCCGGAGGGGCCGAACCCGTCGGCGACGGCGAGCACCCGCTCACCGGCCAGCGCCGCGTCCTGGTTCAGCGGGCGCACCAGCCCGCGGTCGGTGCGGGCCGCGCAGCGCAGCACGAGGGGGCGTGGGGTGTCGGTCATGTCGGGTCCCTTCCCGGTGAGGTGGTCGACGAGGAAGGACGCGAGCGGGCGGCGCGCGGCGACGTCGGCCTCGACCTCGCGCCAGAAGGCCGCGACCTCGCGGGCGGCCGCCGGCCGGGACAGGCCGGTCACCACCCTGATGCGGGCCAGCGGCATGCCGATCCGGCGCAGCCAGGCCACCAGCAGCGCGTGCTCCAGCTGGTCGCGCCGGTAGTGCCGGTAGCCGGTGCGTTCGTCGACGACCGCCGGCGTGACCAGCCCCAGCTCCGCGTAGAGCCGCAGGGCCTTGGGCGAGAGCCCGCACGCGCGGGCGAACGCCCCGATGGTCAGCAGCTCCACCGCGTCCTCCTCGTCGCCGGGTGCTGGTCACCCGGCCCTCCGACCGTCGGCCCTGCCCTTCGGTGAAGGTCAAGCCGGCACCGGAAAGCGGTGGCCGTGGTGGCGGCCCGTGGGGCAGGTTGGGCCGCGTGCGCGCACCCGTTGCCATCGTCACCGGAGTCGGCCGGCGCATCGGCATCGGCACCGCGATCGCCCGCCGGCTCGCCGCCGCCGGCGTCGACCTGCTGCTGCAGTCCTGGTCGCCGCACGACGCCGAGCAGCCGTGGGGCGTCGACCCCGGTTGGCCCGCCCCGCTGGTCGACGAGCTGACCGCGCTCGGGCGGGCCGTCGCGCACGTCGAGGCCGACTTCGCCGACCCGGACGCCCCGCGGCGGGTCGTCGCCGCGGCCGCCGAGCGCTTCGGCGGCGTCGACGTGCTGGTCGCCAACCACGCCCGCAGCAGCAGCCAGGACCTCGAGCACCTCACCGCCGCCGAGATCGACCTGAGCTACGCGGTCAACACGCGCGCGACGCTGCTGCTGGTCAAGGAGTTCGCCGCCACGCACGACGGCACCCACCCCGGCCGGGTGGTCCTGATGACATCCGGCCAGCACCGCGGCCCCATGCCCGGCGAACTGCCCTACATCGCCTCGAAGGGCGCGCTGCACCAGCTCACCGCGAGCCTGGCCGCGCACCTGGCCCCGCGCGGGATCACGGTCAACACGGTCAACCCGGGGGCGACCGACACCGGCTGGCCCGACCCGGAGACCGAGCAGGCGGTGCTGGAGGTGGAGCCGATGGGCCGCTGGGGGACCCCGGAGGACGCCGCCCGGCTGATCGGCTGGCTCGCCGGCCCCGACGCCGGCTGGGTGACCGGCGAGGTCGTCAACTCCACCGGCGGCGGGCCCTGATCGTCCCCAGCCCGTCGAAAACGAACTTGTCGTGATCAACAGGGCCTGTTGATCACGACAACGTCGTTCTCGACGGCTGGGGGCGCGGGCTGGCGTGTTCTCGCAGGGCTGGGGCGGCCCCGTGGGCGCGCAGCGTCGACACCTCTCCCGAGTGCTCCCCTGCCGCAGGCGCTGCAATGGCCGGGCCGACGTGACGGCAGGGCCCTCCTCGCAGGGGGTGTGGGCGCGCTACGCGCGCCCGGGCTTGCCTTCGGCGCTCACCACAGCCGTGGGCGGGGGCTCAGGGGGCGAGTCGCAGGGCCAGGTCCGCCGCCCACTCCCGGTACGACGTGGCGCCGGGGTGGAAGCCGTCGGTGGCCAGGGCGTCGACGCCCGACACGGCCGGCACCGCGGCGTGCAGGACGCCGGGGGCGCGGGCGATGGTCCGCAGTTCGCGGTCGAGGGCGCGGGAGTGCCAGCCCAGCACCGTGCGCAGCGGCCGGGGCAGCGCGGGGAAGGTGCCGAGGTCGGGCACGCCGGTCAGGACCACCCGCCCACCGGGGGGCTGCGCCGCGCGCAGCGCGGCGACGATCGCGGCGACGTCCCGCCGCCACGCGCCGCGCCCGGTCAGGCCGAGGGTGTCGTTGACGCCGAGGACGATCACGGCGATGTCGGACGGCTCGGCCAGCGCCGCGGGCAGCAGGTCGGCGCGGGCCCGCCGGGCCGTGGAGCCGGCGCGGGCCGACACCCGCCAGTCGACCCGCCGCCCGACCCGGGCGGCCAGTTCGTGGGCGAGCCGGGTGCCCAGCCCGTCCTCGATGCGCGCGACGCCGACCCCGGCGGCCGTGGACTCGCCGAGCACCACCAGCGCGAGCGGCGTGCCTCCGGCCGTGCTGCCCGCGCGCGGGCCGTCGGCCTCGGGCAGCACGGGGATGCGCCTGCGCACCCGCACGCCCTGCCCGAGCAGCACCGGCGCCATGAGGACCGCCGCCGGCCGCGACAGCCGCACCCGCACCCCACCCACGCCGTCGACGCTAACAGCGTGATCGGCCCGGCCCGCCCGTCCGAGGTCGTGCGGCCCGGCAGAATCGCGGGCGTGGAGCCCGGGCCGGAGCTGAGGTACGCGCGCACCGCCGACGGTGTCACCGTCGCCTACCAGGTCCTCGGCAGCGGGCCGCCGCTGGTCTGGCTGCCCTCGCTGGGCAACCTCGTCGCCCAGTGGCGGGTGCCGGTCCTGCGGGCCACCTACGAGCGCCTGGCCCGCGCGCACACCCTCGTGCTCTACGACTCCCGCGGCATGGGCAGCTCCGACCGCCGCGTCGCCCTCGACGACCTGGGCGTCGACGCCCACCTGCGCGACCTGCACGCCGTCCTGGACGCCGCCGCGCTCGACCGGGCAGCGCTCCTGGGCTACTACCACTCCGCGCCCACCGCGCTGGCCTTCGCCGCCCGCCACCCCGATCGGGTGCGGCGGCTCGTGGTGTTCGGCGGCGCGCCCCGCCTGCGCGACGCGCTGGGCCCCGCCCAGACCCAGGCCCTGCTGTCGCTGGTCGAGCAGGACTGGGATCTCTTCGCCGAGTCCGCCGCGCACGCCTGGCTGGGCTGGTCGGCCGGCGAGAACGGCCGGCTGGTCGCCGAGGTGTTCCGCACGGCGGCGACCCCGGCGGTGGCCGCGGCCTGGTTCGCCGCGGCCGCCGCCATCGACGTGACCGACCTGCTGCCCGAGGTGCTCGCGCCGACCCTCGTGCTGCACCGGCAGGGCGAGGGGCAGATCCCGGTGGAGGTCTCCCGGCGCCTCGCCGACGCCCTCCCCGACGCGACGCTGCGGGTGCTGCCGGGGACGACGCCCACGCTGTTCCTGCACGACGGTGGCTCCGACCTCGACCTGGTCTCGCGGTTCCTGCTGACCGGACGGACCGGCCCGGCGCCCGCGGACCCGGTCGCCCGCCCGGACGGCGTGTCCGAGCGGGAGCTGGAGGTGCTGCGGCGGGTGGCGGCCGGCGACTCCAACGCCGAGATCGCCCGCGGGCTCGGGATCGCGGTGCACACCGTCGAGCGGCACACGGCGAACCTCTACCGCAAGATCGGTGCGCGGGGTCGCGCGGACGCCACCGCCTACGCCCTGCGCCGGGGGATCGTCTGACGGCCCGCAGTGGCGGTGATCCGCCAGGGCGCGATGGCGGATCGCCGGGAAGCGGCACCCTGACCCGCCCGACGACCATCGCACCCATGACGACGACAGCACCGGCGCCCTCCGGAACCTCGTGGCGCATCACCCGCCTCACCACCCCGCTCGCCCGCGCGTTCGCCGGGCGGCGGTTCTTCCCGCTGTGGGCCGTGGTGCACCACCGCGGCCGGCGCACCGGGCGTGACCTCGCGGTGCCGGTGGCGCTGCTGGTGACCCCGGAGGCGTTCGTGGTGACGCTGCCCTGGGGGTCGGGCACCAACTGGGTGCGCAACGTGCTCGCCGCCGGGGGCTGCCGGGTGCGGTGGAAGGGCGTCGACCACGACGTCACCGCGCCCGAGGTGATCGACCGGGCCCGGGCGCGGGCCTTCTACGGGCGCGCCACGTGGTGGGTGGCCGAGCGGGTCATCAAGGCCGACTCGTTCCTGCTGCTGCGCCGGGAGCCTCAGCGGTAGTCGTCCGCCTCGGCCTCCTTCCCGCCCTCGCGGACCTCGGTGATGTAGCGCCAGACGTCCGGCGCGCTGCCGTCGACGTCGGTGAAGCCGTAGACCTCGGCCAGCTGTCCGCTGGACAGCGACCGACCGTTCCACCGGGCGACGTCCGGGTCGGCGGCCAGCGCGGCGACCGCGCGACCCACGTAGAGCGGTGTCTCGGACACCTCGAAGCCGGGACGTCCCTCGATGGCGTCGCGCCAGTTCTCCTCGGTGACGCCGAACGCCTCCAGCATCGCCTCCGAACGCAACCAGCCCGGCGTCAGCGCGACGGCGGTGGCGTCGTGGCCGGCCAACTCGTGGCCCAGTGCGAAGCCCATCCGGTTCACCGCGACCTTGGCCAGGTCGTAGAAGAACGACACCCGGTAGGTGCGGTCGTTGTACTCGGTGGTGCCGTCGCCCACCTCGACGACCAGCCCGCCGGGCGTCTTGATCAGCAGCGGGATCGCGAAGTGGCTGGTGATGGCGTGCGTCTCGACGGCCAGCCGCAGCATGTGCAGGCCGTGGTCGAGGTCGGACTCCCAGACCGTGGCGTCCCACTCGATCCGGTTGGCCCCGAAGATGTCGTTGACGAGCACGTGCAGCGCGCCCTGCTCGCGCTCGATGCGCTCGACGAGCGCACGCACCTCGTCGGGGACGAGGTGGTCGACCCGGACCGGGATGCCCCTGCCACCGGCCCGGTCGACCAGTTCGGCCGTCTCCTCGATGGTCTCCGGGCGGTCCATCTCGGACCGCTGGCCGCCGCCGCTGCGGCCGGTGACGTAGACCGTGGCCCCCGCTTCGCCGAGCGCGGTCGCGATCCCCCGCCCCGCGCCCCTCGTCGCCCCCGCGACCAGGGCGACCCGTCCTGAGAGTGTTCCCGCCATGGCCGGCACGGTAGGCGCGGCCACCGACAGTTCCGGCGCCACCGATGAGTGCGGCCCCGCCGGCGGGTCACACCCGCATGCCCACGACGATCCAGCCGATCATCATGACCACCGACGCGGAGCGCCTCGCCGCCTTCTACACCGGCCTGCTCGGGGCCACCGAGATCCGCCGGGTACCCGAGGACGGCCCGGTCTTCTTCCTCGGGCTGAAGGTCGACGACGCCGAGATCGGCGTCGTCGCCGACGACTCGATCGACCCCGACACCGCGCCGCGCGTCCTGATCAGCATCGACGTCCCCGACGTCGACGCGCTGCTCGACCGCGTCGCCGAGCTCGGCGGGAAGGTGTCCGGCCCGCCGAACGACATGCCCTGGGGGCAGCGGGTGGCCCACGTCCAGGACCCCGACGGCAACCCCGTCAACCTGACCACGGCGATTCACTCCGTGTAGCGGTTCACGCGTTCGGGTACTGACCGGTCGACGCAGCGTCATTCCCGAGCCATCCCGGACAGGAGAGGGGCCATGAGGTACCGGTTCCGCAAGTCGCGAAATTTCGGGCCGTTCCGCTTCAACTTCACCGAGAACGGGTTCTCGTCGTGGGGCCTGAGCATCGGCCGCTGGTCGTGGAACTCGCGCACCCGGCGCCACACCCTCGACACCCCCGGCCCCGGCTACGTGGAGTCCGGCGGCCGCCGCCGGCGCTGACCCCCGCCGTCCCGTGCCGGGAAAGCCACCTTCAGGACGCCAGACGTCCTGGAGGTGGCTTTCCCGACGTTCGGGGCCGGGACCGGGGTCAGAGGAGGCCGACGGCGCGGCCGGCCTGGCGGCCGGAGAAGAGACAGCCGCCCAGGAACGTGCCCTCCAGCGCGCGGTAGCCGTGCACGCCGCCACCGCCGAAGCCGGCCACCTCGCCCGCCGCGTACAGCCCGGGCAGGGGCTTGCCGGCGGCGTCGAGGACCCGGCCGGACAGGTCGGTCTGCAGGCCGCCGAGCGTCTTGCGGGTGAGGATGTTGAGCCGCACGGCGATCAGCGGCCGGTGCTTCGGGTCCAGGATCCGGTGCGGCGCGGCCGTGCGCACCAGCCTGTCGCCCCGGTAGCGGCGGGCCCCGTGGATCGCGGTGATCTGCAGGTCCTTGGCGAACGGGTTCTCGATCTCGCGGTCGCGGGCGGCGATCTGGCGCTGCAGGTCGACCAGGTCGATCACCGGTTCGGTGCCGTCGCGGCCGGGCCGGGCCAGCTTGTTCATGCCGGCGACCAGTTCCTCGAGCGTGTCGGCGACGACGAAGTCCTCGCCGTTGTCCAGGAACGCCCGCACCGGGGCCGGGGCCCCGGGGCGGACCCGGCTCAGCGTGCCCAGCACGCTCTTGCCGGTGAGGTCGGGGTTCTGCTCGGAGCCCGACAACGCGAACTCCTTCTCCACGATCGTGCCGGTGAGCACGAACCAGGAGTGGTCGTAGCCGCTGGCGGTGATCGCGCCGAGCGTGCTGAGGGTGTCGAAGCCGGGGTAGTTCGGGGCGCCGAACCGGCGGCCGGTGGCGTCGAACCACATCGACGACGGGCCGGGCAGGATCCGGATGCCGTGCCGGGCCCAGATCGGGTTCCAGTTGGCGATGCCCTCGGTGTAGTGCCACATCCGGTCGCGGTTCACCACCCGCCCGCCGGCCTGCTCGGTGATGGCCAGCATGCGGCCGTCGACGTGCTCGGGGACGCCCGAGATCAGGTGCTCCGGTGGCGTGCCGAGCCGCTCGGGCCAGGCAGCCCGGACCATGTCGTGGTTGGCCCCGATGCCGCCGGAGGTGACGATCACCGCGGGTGCGCGCAGCTCGAACTCGCCGACCTCGGTGCGTGAGCTGGCCGTGCCGCGCGCGGCGTCGGAGGGTTCCAGGACGGCGCCGCGCACGCCGTCGACGACGCCGTCGGTGGCGGTGATCCCGTCGACCCGGTGCCGGAACCGGAACTCGACCAGCCCCTTAGCCGCGGCCTCGCGCACCCGCCGCTCGAACGGCGCGACGACCCCCGGCCCGGTGCCCCAGGTGATGTGGAAGCGGGGCACCGAGTTGCCGTGCCCGTCGGCCGCGCCGCCGCCGCGCTCGGCCCAGCCGACGACGGGGAACCAGCGCATCCCCATCCCGTGCAGCCAGGCCCGCTTCTCGCCGTTGGCGAAGTCGAGGTAGGCGGTGGCCCATTGGCGCGCCCAGTAGTCCTCGCCGGCCGGGTCGTCGACGCCGCGGTCGAAGCCCGCGCTGCCCAGCCAGTCCTGCATGGCGAGGTCGTGGGAGTCGCGCACGCCCATCCGGCGCTGCTCGGGCGAGTCGACCAGGAACAGCCCGCCGAACGACCAGAACGCCTGCCCGCCCAGGTTCGTCTCCGGCTCCTGGTCGAGCAGCAGCACCTTCTTGCCCGCGTCGGCGAGCTCGGCGGTGGCGGCCAGCCCGGCCAGCCCGGCTCCCACGACGATCGCGTCGGCGTCCATGCCGCAACCCTGGTGGGCGGCCGGAAGGGGGTCAAGCGCGGAGCTCAGGCGGCGGCGGTGGCCCGGGTGAGCGCGGCGGTGAGGGAGCGGTAGCCGATGCGGGCGGCGTGCTCGACGCGGGCCCGGTCGGTGGTCAGCCCGCGCACCCCGGCGTCGGTGTCCGGGACGACGGGCAGCAGGTGCGCGCCGCGGCGGGTCGGGTGCGCGGCGTCGTCGATGAGCGCGACGGCGGCGGCGTGGCGGTGCTGCTGCTGGGCGATCGAGCCGAGGCCGGGGGTGAGCCGGTCGAGCAGCCGGGCCCAGCGGGCCGGGCCGCCGGCGGGGGCGTCGCGGCGCAGCTCGGGGGCGGTGCGGTTGACCAGGGCCAGCACGTGCGTCGAGCCCTCGCGCAGGGCCGGCAGCACCGGCAGCGGCTCGGTCACCGAGCCGTCGATCCAGCGCCGCCCGGCCAGCTCGACGGCCGGCCCGGCCAGCAGCGGGATGGAGGCGGTGGCGCGCAGGGCCAGCTTCCACTCCGCGGACGTGCGCGGCTCCAGCACGTGCGCGCTGAGGTCGTCGGCGGCGGTGGCGAGCACGCGCAGCGGGACGGGGGAGTCGCGCAGCCGGTCCCAGGGCAGCGGCTTGGAGTGCACGAGGACGTGGTCGAGCAGGTGGTCGAGGGAGACCATCGGGCGCCGGGTGCCGAGCCGGCGCGGATCGATGAACTCGCGGCAGGCCATGTCCTCGAAGAAGATGTGCGCCGAGCCGCGGCCGCTGCCCAGCAGGGCGCCGGACCCGACGAAGGCCCCCGCGGAGCTGCCGTAGACGGCGTCGAACCAGCCGGTGAGCCCGGCGTCCTCCAGCGCGTGGGCCATGCCCCCGGAGTAGGCGCCGCGCATGCCCCCGCCGCCGACGACGAGCGCGACGCGGTGGCCGTCGTCGCGGTGGCCGTGGTCGCGCCTGAGCGCGAGCACCCGCAGGACCTCGTCGTCGCCGGGCAGCGCGGCGGCGGGCGTGTCCGGGATCACGGTGGCGGGAACCCGCCAGCGCCGGGGGCGGCGGCTGGGGTGCGGGTTCGCGTGGCGGGTCGGCGCGCGGCGGTAACGATCCGGTTCCGGAGCTGCCATCGACCCTTCCCGCGGACTTACCGTCCTCTGTCCCGCGCGGGCGCGCCCGGCGGCGGATCACCAGAAGGACGCCCATGACAGGACCCCCACGCGGGGGTGCACCGAGCGGAGGACGGGCTCGTGCCGGCCCGTCCAGTATCGGCAGCCGCGCGGGCACCCGCAACACCCCCGATCCGCGCCGCCGGGGTGGCGGGAATCGCCAACCGGCCGATCTCGCTGGTCACCCACCCGGGTGAGTTGGTATCCCTACTGTCGCGCTGGGTCCGCGCGCGCGACGCGGGGGTGCCCGGCCGGCGCTGATCCCGTCGGCGACCCGGCCCGGCGGGGGCCGGGCGATCCACCGCTCGACATCGCTGCACAACACCCGCTGCACGCAACACCGCTGCACGACACCCGGCCGACCGGCCGCGACACCGGTCGGCGCGCCGGGCTCCGGCGCCATCGCGGTCCGCACGCCGGATCCGACGGGGAGACCTGGTGCCGCACCCGGAGCACGAGCCGGGGCGGCGGTCGCGACGAGACGTTGAGGGGAACGGCATGACGACACCCGGGCAGTACGGCGGCCAGGCGGGAGCCGACGGGCCCACCAGACCGGTGAACACCCCGGGGGGCTACCCGCAGCACGGTCCCGGCGGCACCCAGTACGGGCCGCCCGCCGGCGGGTACCCCGGCCAGAGCGGCGGCTACCCGCAGCCGCAGCCCGGCCAGGGCGGTGGCTGGCCCCCGCAGCAGGGCGGCGGGTGGCCCGGCCCGGGGCCCGGCCAGTACCCGCCGTTCCAGCCGCCCGGCGGCGGCCCGCCCGGGCCCTCCTCCACCAAGGGCATGATCATCGGCATCGTGGTCGCCGTCGTCGTGCTGCTCGGCGGCGGTGGCGCGGCCTGGTACTTCCTGGCCGGTCCCGGCGCGGCGGACAAGGGCAGCACGCCGGTGACGCCCGGCGGCCCGTCCGCGGCGGCGCCGGCCGCACCGGTCGCTCCGCCGAGCCCCACCCCGGCGGAGACCGGCGACGTGAACGCCGTCGACGTCGAGGTGGGCGAGTGCGTGAGCCTCGGCGGCACGACCTTCGACGCCACGGTCGAGGAGGCCGCCTGCGGCAGCGACGGGCCCACCTTCATCGTCACCGCCAAGACGGAGAGCTCCGACGAGTGCTCCCCGGACTCCGACCAGTGGTTCTACGAGACCCGCAACAACGTCGAGCAGGGCGCGCTGTGCCTGGACATCGACTGGGTCCAGGGCGACTGCTTCGAGATGTCCGGCGAGCTGCCGGAGCGGGTCGCCTGCACGTCGCAGGGGCTGGACACGGTGCGGGTCGGGGAGACGATCACCGGCACCACGGACGCCTCGCAGTGCCCGGAGGGCGCCTACACCTACGACAACCGCAAGATGGTCGTCTGCCTCGACCAGGTCTGACCGCGGTGCTCCGCCCGGGGGTGGGCGGACGAGCGTGCCGGAGGGGGACGCATGACGGGATCGGCTGCGGGGTCGCCAGGGGGAGGCGACGAGCCGGCCGGCGCGGACGACGAGGTCACCCGGGTGGTGCCCCGCGGCTCCGAGGAGGTCACCCGCCACCTGCGCAAGCCGGGGCGGGACGGCGGCCCGGACGTCTCCGGGGAGGTCACCCGCGATCTGCGCCGCAGCGTGCTGCGCCGGTTCGGGCCGCCGTCGGGCCCGGGTCGGGCCCGGCCGGGGGGCACGCCGTCGGCGCGACCGCGCCGCGCGCCCCCCGAGCCCGCGGTCGAGCGCGACGAGTTCGGGTTGCCCCGGGCCCGGTTCACCCCGCCCGGCCCGGTGCCGCCCGCGCCGACGCCGGGCCGGCCCGGCACCGCGCTGATCGCGGTCGGCGTGGTGGTGGGCCTGCTGTTCCTGGGCGTCGCGGGGCTGGGGCTGTGGGTCATCCTCGGGGCCGGCTCCGGCGGGACGAGCGCCGCCGACCTGGCCACCGGCGACTGCGTCAGCGTCGCCGAGACCGGCGCGGAGTCCGGCCCGACGGTCGAGCCGGCCGACTGCGGCAGCCCGCGGGCCAACTTCAAGGTGGTGGGCACCGGGTCGACGACCGCGACGTGCCCCGGCGACGTCGACAACGCCTTCACCCAGGTCGCCGACGGTGCGCCGGCGGTGGCGGTGTGCCTGGACATCGACTGGGTCGAGGGCGACTGCTTCGACCTGTCCGCCACCCCGGTGCGCGTCGACTGCGCCGCCCCGCCCGGCTCCCGGACGGTGCGGGCCGCCGAGACGCTGCGCGGCACGGTCGACGCGGGGGAGTGCTCCACCGGGGCCGGACTGCCCTACGACGTGCGCGACTTCATCGTCTGCGCGCGGGAGCTCTGAGCCCCGCCGCCGTTCGGCGAGGACTGTCCCGCGGTGATCCACCGACGGTAGTGTCGGGCTCGTGGCGCAGCTCAAGGTGGACACCGAACCCGACGAGGTGGGCTTCGACGCGGCCCGGTTGGCGCGCATCGACGACCACTTCCGCCGCTACGTCGACGACGGCCGCCTGGCGGGCTGGACCGTCGCGGTCACCCGGCGCGGCAAGGTCGCGCACCTGACCCACCACGGGCTGGCCGACGTCGAGGCCGGCCGTGCCGTCGCCGACGACACCCTCTGGCGCTACTACTCGATGACCAAGCCGATCACCTCGGTGGCGGTGATGATGCTCTACGAGCGCGGCCTGCTCGCGCTCACCGACCCGGTCTCCCGGTTCATCCCGTCGTTCGCCCAGCAGCGGGTGTACGTGGCCGGCCCGGCCGCCAACCCGGCCACCGTCCCGGTCACCGAGCCGATGCGCGTCTGGCACCTGCTCAGCCACACGTCCGGGCTCACCTACGGCTTCCACCACGCCCACCCGGTCGACGAGATGTACCGCAACGCGGGCCACGAGTTCGGCGTGCCCAAGGGCATGGACCTGGCCGGGGCCTGCGACACCTGGGCCGGCATCCCGCTGGTGTTCCAGCCCGGCACCGAGTGGAACTACTCCGTCGCCACCGACGTGCTGGGCCGCATCGTGGAGGTCGTCTCGGGCAAGACCCTCGACAGGTTCTTCGCCGAGGAGGTCTTCGCGCCGCTGGGGATGACCGACACGGCGTTCTGGGCCGCCGAGGACGACCACGACCGCCTCGCCGCGCTCTACATCCCCGACCCGGGCAACGGCGGGCGCATCCGCCGCCACGACCGGATGGGCGCCGGCGCCACCCGGCAGCCGGTGTTCCTCGGCGGCGGGGGCGGCCTGGTCGGCACCGCGGCCGACTACCACCGCTTCACGCAGATGCTGCGCCGCGGCGGCGAGCTCGACGGCGAGCGGCTGCTGGGCCCGCGCACGGTCGCCTACATGACCCGCAACCACCTGCCCGGCGGGCAGGACCTCAAGGCGGTCGGCCGCCCGATCAGCGCCGAGTCCGAGACCACCGGCGTCGGCTTCGGGCTGGGCTTCTCGGTGGTGCTGGACGCGGCCGGCTCGAAGTCGCTCACCAGCCCCGGCGAGTACGCCTGGGGCGGGCTGGCCAGCACGGCGTTCTACGTCGACCCCGTCGAGGACGTCACCGCACTGTTCTTCACCCAGCTGATGCCCTCGAGCACCTACCCCATCCGCCCCCAGCTGCGCACGCTGGTCCAACAGGCCCTGGTGGACTGATGCCCAACGCCCTCGCCCTGACCATCCGCATCGTCGTCATCGCCGTCGGGCTGTGGGTGGCGACGCTGATCGTGCCCGGCATCGAGGTGGAGTCGCCCACCACGGCCAGCGGCATCGGCACGCTGCTCGGCGTGGCGCTGATCTTCGGCATCGTCAACGCCGTGCTCAAGCCGCTCATCAAGGTCGTCGGCTGCGCGTTCTACGTGCTGACCCTCGGCCTGATCAGCCTGGTGGTGAACGCGCTGCTGTTCCTGCTGGTGGGCGCGATCGCCGACGGCGTCGGGCTGCCGTTCGAGGTGTCCGGGTTCTGGGCGGCGTTCTTCGGCGCGATCGTCGTCGGCGTCATCTCGTTCGTGCTGCACGTGGCCATCCCCGACCGCTACGACGAGCGCTGAGGTACGACGAGCGCTGACGCGTCAGACCGGCCAGGTCTCGCGCCGGTACCCGGCGTCCCAGAACATCCACTCGTAGCGCGACGTCGTGGCGAAGTGCCGGCGCATCGCGGCGAGCTCGCCCGGCGCCAGGTCGGCGCCGACGCGGTCGGTGAGGTCGAGCACCTCGTCGACGACGGCCTGGAACCGCTCGCCGCCGTACATCGCGATCCACTCGGCGTACAGCGGGTCGGGCGAGCCGCGGTCGACCAGGTCGGCGCCCACCCTGGCGTAGATCCAGTAGCAGGGCAGCACGGCCCCGAGGGCCTCCGGGAACGAGCCGCCGTACGCGGTCGCGAGCAGGTAGCTGAGGTAGGCCTGGGTGGTCGGGGCGACCGGCTCGGCCGCCGCGGCCCGCGCGGTCGTCCCGAGCCCGTCGAGCAGGCCGGCGTGCATGCCCTGCTCGGCGGCGACGGCGTTGCCGGCGCCCGCGGCGAACAGCGCGGTGCCGCGGTCGTCCGGGGCCTTGGCCGCGCACACCGCCAGTGCCCTGGCGTAGCCGCGCAGGTAGTGCGAGTCCTGGACGACGTAGTGCCGGAAGGCGGCGCGCGGCAGCGTGCCGTCGGCGAGGCCGGCGAGGAAGGGGTGGTCGAGGATCGCGGCGTAGACGGCCTCGATGTCGGACCAGAGCAGGTCGCGGGTTCGGGTCGCGGCGGTCACCATGCCCGAACCGTACGTGGGCGGGCCGCCGCGAAGCGCTCAGTAGTGGGCCGAGTACGGGCCGCTGTCACAAGGTGAGACGTCGCTCACTCTTGGGTATCCTGAAACGGGGAGGTGACCCGACCGGGTCACGATTGTCTCTCCACGGCAGCGACTCAGCGCCGAGCAGCGCACCGGACCGCACCATCCCTGCGGAGGTGATTGCGATGATCCCCGTCCCGATGGACCATCACGAGAAGATGCGGCTGCGCGCAGCCGCGTTCCGCGTGACGCGCCTGTACCCGGGCCCCGTCGGTGAGGTGCTCTCCCGGGAGCTGCTCACCTGGGAGGAGTTCGGATACCGGCTGGGCGGGGGCGCGCTGGTGATGCGCCTGGTCGACCACGTCCTCAAGACGCCGATCGCCCAGGGGGAGGCAGCCTAGACCGCCCCTGCGGCGCGTCAGCGGTCAGCGGTCGGCGATCGTCACCGTGACGGTCGGCGTGGCCGGGCGTGCCGACCCGACGCCGTCGACGGCGCCGGCCACGGCGATCCCGAGCACCAGCAGCGACGCCAGCGTCACCACCGCGCCGGCCCGCGCCAGCAGGTCCACGCCCCGGCGGGAGCGGGGGCGTGGCGGGCGGCGGTGCTGGCCGCCACGCGCGGTGCGCGGGGCGGCGGGGTGCGCGGTGTCGGGCATGGCGGATCCCGGTTCGTGAGCAGGGACGACGACCGCCGGACCGCCCGGCCCGGCGGTCCGACGCGACCGGTCGGGGCCCGCGCGAGCCGGCGACCGTTCGACAGTGAGATCGCCGGACGGTCAGCGTCCGTAACGGGGTGTCACCCGTTCGTGTTCACGTCCGGGCTCGTCAACCGCTCGCGGAGCTCGCGCTTGAGCACCTTGCCCGCGGCCGACACCGGGATCTCGTCGACGAAGTGGACCTCCCGGATGCGGTTGTAGGGCACCAACTCCGCGTTCACGCGCTCCAGCAGCGTCGCCCTGGCCTCCTCGGGCATCGCCGGGGCCACGACGAACGCCACGGGCAGCTCGCCGACCTCCGGGTCGCGGCGCCCGACCACCGCCGCGCCCAGCACACCCGGCTGCTGGTGCAGCAGCTCCTCCAGCTTGCGCGGGTACACGTTGTAGCCCTTGTAGAGCAGCATGTCCTTCTTGCGGTCGACGATCGACAGGTACCCGTCCTCGTCGAGCACGCCGACGTCACCGGTGCGCAGCCAGCCGTCGACCAGCGTGGCGGCGTTCTCCTCGGGTCGGTTGCGGTAGCCGACCATCACCTGCGGCCCCCGGATGACCACCTCGCCGGCCTCCCCGACGGGCAGCGGCTCGAGGTCGGTGCCCGCGGGGTCGACGACGCGGACCTCGGTGTCGAACACCGGCACCCCCACCGAGCCGATCTTGCGCAGCGCCGACCTCCCCGGCGGGGCCGATGTGGCGCCCATCGTCACCTCGGTGAGCCCGTAGCCCTCGGAGATCGGCACGTCCTCGCCCAGCCGGGCGCGCAGTGCCCGGATGATCTCCACGGGCAGCGGCGCCGCACCGGAGGAGACCGCCCGCACCGACGACAGGTCGCGCGTGGCGAAGTCGGGGTGGCGCACCAGGGCGGCGTACAGCGGCGGGGCGCCGCCGAACCCCGTCACCCGGAACCTCTCCGCGTCGGCCAGGTAGGCGGCCGGGTCGAAGCGCTCGTGCAGCACCGTCGTCGAGCCGGTGAGCTGCGGGATGTTCATCCCGCCGATCGTGCCCATGGCGTGGAACCACGGGGTGAGGTTGATGGCCACCCCCGTCCCGAGCGGGGTGGGGAACTCCTCGGGGTCGCCGACCTGCTCGATCCACAGCCCGCCGTGCCCGTCGACGCGCGGCTCGGCGCCGCTGCCCCAGCACGCGTACTGCAGCGAGTTGACCACGACGTTGCGGTGCGGCAGCTGAACGCCCTTGCTGCGGCCCGTGGTGCCCCCGGTGTAGGCCAGGTGCGCCAGGTCGCGGTGGACGTCGACCTCGACGTGCGGGTCGGTCGTCGGGGCGCCGGCGTGGAACGCCTCGAAGTCGACGGCGCCGGGCACCGCGTCGAGCTCGACCCGGTGGGCCGGGTCGAGCCCCTGCGCGCGGTCGGTCAGCAGGACCAGCCGCACGTCCGTGCGCTCCCGCACCGCGGCCAGCACCGGCGCCGCCGGCACCCAGCCGACCACCGCGACGGCCCCGCAGTCGGCCAGCTGGGCGGCCAGGTCGGCCGCCGGCAGCAGCGGGTTGGCCGGCGAGAACGTGGCCCCCGCCAGCAGCGTCCCGTAGTAGGCCACGGGGTACTGCGGGCAGTTGGGCAGGTGCAGGGCCACCACGTCGCCGCGCCCGACCCCCGCCGCGCGCAGCGCGTTGGCGAACGCGCACGCCCGCTCGTAGATGCCGGCGAAGGTGAGCTCGCGGCCGAGGAAGTGCAGCGCGACCCGGTCGCCCCAGCGGCGGGCGGCCCCGGCGACGATCGCCCCGACCGGGACCTCCGGGTACTCCAGGGTGGTCCGGTGCTGGGCCTGCTGCACGGTCTCGGTCACAGATCGCCTCCGTTGGCTCTGCGTCGTGGGGGGAGGGGCGTCGTGGGGGGAGGGGCGTCGCGGGGGAGGGGCGTCGCGGGGGAGGGCCGGTCAGCTGCTGCGCCGGCCCGGGGTGAACGACACCGGCAGGTGCTTGATGCCGTTGATGAACATCGACTGCAGCCGCTGCGGCTCGCCGGTGGCGTGGATGTCCGGGACGCGGGTGAGCAGCTCGCGGAACATCACCGACATCTCCCGGCGGGCCAGGTGCGCGCCCATGCAGAAGTGCGGACCCGGACCGCCGAAGCCGACGTGCGGGTTCGGCGAGCGCAGCACGTCGAACTTGTCGGGGTCGGCGAAGTGCTTCGGATCGCGGTTCGCGGCCCAGTAGAACAGCAGCACCTTCTCGCCCTCGGACATCGGCTGCCCGCCGAGCACGGCGTCGGTGGCCAGGGTGCGCCGCATGAAGATCACCGGCGAGGCCCAGCGGACGATCTCCTCGACGGCCGTCGGGGTGACCTTGTCCAGGTCGGCCAGCCAGGTGGCGCGCTGGTCGGGGTTCTCGGTGAGCAGCTGCAGGCCCCAGCTGGTGGCGTTGCGGGTGGTCTCGTTGCCCGCCACGACCAGCAGGATGAAGAACGACGCCAGCTCGTCGGGGGTGAGCCGCTCGCCGTCGATCTCGGCGTTGACCAGGGCCGAGGTGACGTCGTCGGTCGGGTTCTCGGCGCGGTGGCGGCCCAGGTCCTTCATCAGCTCGGCCAGCTCGCCGCCCGCGGTCAGCAGCGCCGTGATGATGTCGGCGCCCTCGGGCACGTACTCCGGGTCGCCGGCCCCCAGCACGATGTTCGACCGGTCGAAGACGAAGTCGTACTGGCTGGCCGGCACGCCCATCATGTCGCACACGATCGCCAGCGGGAGCTTCGCCGAGATCTCGGTGACGGCGTCGCACTCGCCCTTCTCGATGACGTCGTCGACGATCTGGGTGGCGACGCGGTGCACGTCGTCGGTGAGCAGGCTCAGCCGGCGCGGGGTGAACCCGCGGGAGACGATGCGGCGCAGCCGGGCGTGCCGCGGGTCGTCCATGTTGATCATCGAGCCGAAGAACTCGTTGAACTCCGGCGGCAGGTCGGTGACCGAGGTGGCCCCACTGCCCGAGGTGAAGATCGACGGTGTCCGGCTGGCCTCCACCACGTCGTCGAGCCGGGTGAGGGCCCAGTAGCCCGGTCCGGTCGGGAGGATGGAGAACTGCGGCTCCTCGTAGAAGGCGATCGGCTCCTGCTCGCGCAGCGCGGCGAACCCCGCGGCCCGTTCGGGGATCGGGAGGCTCCAGAAGCTCGCCATGTCGGACAGGTTGGGGCGTCCTGGCCAAGCGGGCTGGTGCGCTGTCGTCGGCGTGGCCATGACTGACCTTTCGGTGGCGGGACAGATCAGACCACTCTAATTACCAGCCGGTAAGGCTCAAGGGTCCGAACGCGCCAACTCCCCACCGGTGGGGGCCGACAGCAGCCCGCGGCCGTACGCGATCGTGACCGCCTCGGTACGGCTCGTGGCGCCGAGCTTGGCCATCACCCGCGACAGGTGCACGCTGACCGTCTTCTCGCTGATGAACAAGGCCTGGCCGACCTGGCGGTTCGTGCCGCCCTCCGCGACCAGGGTGAGCACCGAGCGCTCCCTGGGGGTGAGGGGGTCGGGGCCGGTGGGGCGGACCGGGTCGGTGTCGCGCAGCCGCAGCCCGGCCCGCTCGGCCATCGCCAGCACCGCCCGTTCCAACGGGCGGGCCCCCAGGTGCTCGGCGGTCCGCAGGGCGGTGCACAGGTCGTCCTCCGCCGGGCCGCCCGCGACGTGCGCGGCGCCCGCGCCCAGCAGCGCCTCGGCCCGGCGCAGCCGGGCCTCGGCCTGCCGGTAGCCGCAGGGGCCGCCCGCCTCGGCCGGGGCACCGGTCTCGTAGCCGAAGGCCGCCACGACCTCGCCCCACGCCAGCGGGTCGGACGCGCCC
>NZ_JAHDTH010000162.1 GCF_018531445.1 Pseudonocardia lacus | reverse complement strand
GGAGCCGCCGCGCGCGGCGTCGCACGTGCCACCGGACCGCCGCCGAGCGGCGCCGCCCCGGCGGGCGACGGCGGAAGCCCTCGATGACCCCGCAGGAGCACAGCGGCACGCACCCCGCGGGCCCGCGGCTCTACGGGAACTGGCGGGCCGAACGCGGCTGGGGCATCGCCGGGCTGTCCACGACGGCCACGGTCACGGTGTTCGCCGGTCTGCTCGCCCCGTTGCTCGCGGTGTCCACGGTCCCGTGGCTGGCCCTGCCCCTGGCCGCGGTGTCGGTCCTGGTGATCAGCGCCGTGGTCGTGCGGGTCGGGGGTTCCTCTCCCGCCGACGCCGTCCTGCGACGTGCGCGTTTCCACCGCGCGCAGGCCGCGGGCTGGACCGAGCTGTCCGGCGGGGTCCTGACCGACCATCCCCGCGCCAGCGACCTGCCTGGTGTCCTGGCGCCCGTGGTCCCGCTCGACGTCGACGATGGCCGCGGCAGTCGTCATGCGCTGCTGTGGAACCGCCGCACGGGTCACCTGTCGGCGGTGCTGCGCTGCTCCCCGGTCGGGCTCGACCTTGCCGACGTCGAGCAGACCGACCACTGGGTCGCCTCCTGGGGTGCGTTGCTCGCCGACCTGGGCTATCAGCCCCTGGTCCGCCACGTCGCCGTCACCGTCGACACCGCCCCGTCCGGCGGCACTACCGTCCGCGAGCACGTCGCCCGCGCCCGGGACCCACACGCTCCGCAGCTGTCGCGCCGGGTGCTCGACGAGCTGGTGGCCATGGCCCCGGCCACGTCCGCCGAGATCGACGCCCGGGTCACGCTGTGCCTGGATCCGGGCCGGGCCACGCCGCGCCCGCCCGACCTGCTCGCCTCGGTCATCGAGGTCGGGCGGTGGCTGCCCGGCATCGAGAACGGTCTCGCCGCGTGCGGCGTCGCGGTGCTCGGCCGGGCCGGCGTCGGCTGGGTCACCGGCCGCATCCGCACCGCCTTCGACCCCGACGCCCGCGCCGAGCTCACCGGCCGCACCGACCCCCTGTTGGACTGGCACGACGCCGGCCCCGTTGCCGCCCGCGAGCACTGGGACCGCTACCAGCACGAGGGCGCGACCTCGGTGAGCTGGGCCCTGCGCGAGGCGCCGCGGCAGGCCGTCGGGCCCAGCGTGCTCGCCCCGCTGCTCGCCCCCGGCCCCTTCCCCCGCCGCACCACGCTGCTCTACCAGCCCTACCCCGCCGACCAGGCCGCGGCGAAGGTCGAGGCCGAGGTCACCTCCGGGCAGATCCGCCGGGCCTGGGCCGCGCGCACCCGCCGCGACGAGACCCAACGCGACCGCGACGACCGCGCCCGCGCCTTGCAGTCCGCCCGCGAGGAGGCCGAGGGCGCCGGCGTCGGCCGCTTCACCGTCTTCGTCACCACCACCGTGACCGATCCCGACCAGCTCCCGGCCGCGGTCGCCGACGTCGAACAGCGGGCCGGGCAGGCGAAGGTGCGGCTGCGCCGGATGCGCGGCGCCCAGGCCGCCGGCTTCGCCGTCGCGCTCGGCCTCGGCGTCGACCCCGCCGACCTGCTCGCCCACCGCTCCGGCCGCTGAGCGCCGACCTCCCCGGGAAGGACACCCGTGATCAGCATCGCCGAGAACGCCCCGGTGCCCCGCGCGTGGGGCTGGCCGGTCCGCGGTGGCGGGCGCGCCGGCCACGTCGAGCCCGGCGCCCGGTTCGCCGGCACCACCAGCCAGGTCTGCGGGCTGTTCCCGTTCGCCGTCTCCTCCGGCGCCGACGTGCACGGCGTGCCGGTCGGGCGGCACATGCACACCGCCGAACCCGTCGGGCTCGACCCGGCCGGCTGGCTGCGGACCGGGCTGGTCTCCAACACCGGGGTCTGGGTGCAGGGCCAGCCCGGCATCGGCAAGTCCTCGATCACCAAGCGGATGCTCGTCGGGCTGGTCGGCTTCGGGATGCGCGCCATCGTCCCCGGCGACGTCAAGGGCGAGTACACCCCGCTCGTCCAGGCCCTCGGCGGAGCGGTCTGGCGCATCGGGCGCGGTCTGAACGCCCTGAACCCGCTCGACGTCGGCCCGCTCGCCCCCGCACTCGCCCGCGCGACCGGCACCGAGGACGCCCGGCTGCGGGAGACCGTCCGCGCGCGGCGCCTCGCGCTGCTGGAAGCGCTCATCACCATCGTCCGGCGCACCGAACCGACCGTGACCGAACGCCGGCTGCTCGGCGCCGCCCTCGACACCGCCGTCGACGCGGCCCGGCGCATGGAACCGGTCGTGCCCGACGTCCTGGCCGCCCTCGTCGCGGGCGGCCCCGCCCTGCACGCCATCGCCGCGAGCACCGACACCGCCGAGTACCACCGCACCACGCGCGAGCTGGCCAACGCCCTCGGCCTGCTCTGCGACGGCGCCATCCGTGGCATCTTCGACCGCCCCTCCACCGTCCATGTCGATCTCGACAGCCCGGCGTTGTCGCTCGACATCAGCGCGCTCGACGCCGATGACGATGACGTCGTCGCCGCGGCGATGCTCTGCTCCTGGGCCTGGGCCGCCGGCTTCGTCGATGCCGCCGGCATCGGGGAGCGGGCCCGCAACGTCGTGCAGGTCCAGGACGAGCTGTGGCGGGCCCTGCGAGTCGCCCCCGGCCTGGTCGAGCAGTCCGACCGGATCACCCGCCTGGGCCGCCACCGCGGCATCGTGTCCTTCCAGGTCACCCACTCCCTCGACGACCTCGAAGCCCTCCCGACCGAAGCCGACCGCGCCAAGGCCCGCGGGATGGCCGCCCGCAACGGGGTGCTGCTGCTCGGCGGCATGGCCGGCTCCGAGCTGGACGGGCTTCGCCGCATCACCTCCCTGACCGACGGCGAGGCCGCCCTCATCACGTCCTGGGCCGCGCCTCCGACCTGGCACGCCGGCCAGCGCCACCCCGGCCGCGGCAAGTACCTGATCAAGTCCGGGCAGCGCATGGGACTGCCGATCGCGCTCGCCCTCACCCCGACCGAGCAGCACCTCTACGACACCGACACCGCGTTCCGTCAGGCGGCGGCGACGTGACGCCGCCGAACCGGTCGCCTGGCCCCACTTCGGCGACGCTGCTGCGTGACGCGGCCGCTCCCCTGCTGTTGATCGGTGCCATCGTCGCCGGCACCGCGCTCACCGCCGACGTCTGGCTCGCCGCCGGGATCGGGGCCCTGGCCGGAACCGGCACCTGGGCCGCGCCCGAGTTCGGGCCACGCCTCATGATTGACCTCGTCCGGCACGGACCTGCCGCCGTGGTCCCGCCCGGCTCCTCGACCGCCGCGTTCTCGCTGACGCTGACCGGGCTGCTGCTCGCCCAGACGCTGGCCGTGGTCGCAACAGTCGTCCTCCTCCGCGGACACGGCCGTCCCTGCGACCCGCGCCGGGCGTTGCTGGGCCGCCGCGACCTCGGCGACCTCGGCGGTGACGCCGCCCGGCGCAAGGCGCTGCAGCTGCGCACGTCGCTCGCCCCTTCCGCCGCCACGCCCGCCGATCTCGGCATCCGCCTGCTCACCATCGGCGGTCGCGAGGCGTGGATGTCGTGGGAGGACGTCGCCCTGGTCATCATGGGGCCCCGGTCGAACAAGACCTCGGCCGTCGCGGTCCCCGCCGTGCTGTCGGCTCCCGGGCTCGTCGTGGCCACGTCGAACAAGGCCGACCTGTGGGCGCTGACCAGCGGGCTGCGCGCCAACGCCGGTCCGGTGTGGACGTTCGACCCGCAGCAGATCGCGCACGCTCCGCAGACCTGGTGGTGGGACCCGCTGCGCTCGATCCGCGACGCCCCCGACGCCCACCGCATGGAAGCCGCGGCCCGGCTGGCCGGACACTTCACCGCCACCATCGGCGGGCGGCGCCGCGACCCGTTCTTCCACTCCGCCGGCGAGCAGGTCCTCACCTCGACCCTGCTCGCCGCGGCCCTCAGCGGCGCCAGCATCCGCGACGTCGTGGCCTGGCTGCAGCCCGGCCGCCGCGACGCGATCGCCGCCCTCGACGCCGCCGGCGCCGTGACCGAGGCCGCCGACCTCGAAGCGGCCCTGTCCGGCGCCGACGTCACCACCAAGGGCATCTTCCAGACCGCGCGCACCGCGACCAAGGCGCTCACCTCGGAGCGCATCCTGCGCTGGATCACCCCACCCGACACCTGGCGCGACCCACCGCCGGAGCCACCACCGCCCGAACTGGACCCCTGGCACCTGCTCGCCGCCGGACGGCGCGGCCCCGCCACCGTGCACCTGCTGTCCAAGGAGGGCGCCGGCACCGCCGCACCCGTCGTCGCCGCCCTCGTCGACCGCATCCTCGAGGTCGCCGAGCTGCTCGCCCAGGCCGCCGGTGGCCGGCTGGACCCGCCCGTCGTCGCCGTCCTCGACGAGGCCGCGAACATCTGCCCGATCACCGCGCTGCCCAAGCTCTACAGCCACTACGGCTCCCGCGGCATCCAGGTCATCACCGTGCTGCAGAGCTACCAGCAGGGCGTCGGCGTCTGGGACGAGCAGGGCATGGAAGCGCTGTGGTCCGCCGCGACGATCAAGCTCATCGGCGCCGGCGTCGACGACCACACCTTCCTGCAGCGGCTGTCCGGGCTGATCGGCGACCACGACGTCGAGAAGGTCTCCACCAGCCACGACCGCGGACGCGGACCCACCCGCCAGTACTCCACGACACGCGAACCGGTGCTCCCGCCCTCGGCCCTGCGCGCGCTGTCCAAGGACCACGCCGTGCTGCTGTCCACCGGCCGCCGCGCCGGCCTCGGCCGGCTCCAACCCTGGTACCGCGAACGCGACACCACCGACATCCGCGCCTACGCCGACGCCGCCCTCGCCGAGCTCCGGGCCGCCGCCGCGCTCGCCCTCGGCCCGGACAACCCGATCAACCAGCCCCGCACCACAGCCGGAGACCAGCGATGACCGACACCAGCGGACATACCGTCGACCCGCAGCTGCTCGCCGAACTCCTCGCCCGCATCCAGGCCCTCGAAGCGTGGCGCACCCACCAGAGCGACCTGCTCGACGAGCTGCTCAACGACCGCCACGACGACTCGGAGGACCTCGACGAGATCGACTCCGGCCTCGACGGCGGGATCGACGGTGGAGCCCTCATCGCCTGGGTCCACCGCTGCGTCACCCCGGTCATCGCCCGCCCGCTGCGCGGCGATATCCGCTGGTGCCCGCGCTGGTGGGAACACCCCGAAGCCGTCTTCCGATTCGAGGCCCTGCACCGGGCGTGGACCGAGCTCGCCCCCGAACCCGGCGTCGCCATGTCCGTCTGGATCCGCGACCACCTCGACCCCTGCCTGCGCGAGCTGCTCAGCCCGCTCGGCCCGTTCGTCGACTGCACCCACAGCGAGCGCCACGGCACCCGCGCCGTCCACACCCCGCTGCCGACCCTGCCGACCACCGACCCCACCCAACCCCGGTGACGCCGTGCGCCTGCTGGCCACGGCGACCGCCGGCCTCGTCGCCGCGGTCCTGGCGCCTCTCCTGCTGATCGGCGTGGCCGTCGGCGGCGCGGCCGTCACCACCGCGACCCGCCACGCCCACACCGCCGCCGGCGTCGACCCGACGACGATCCCTCCACTGGCCGCCGAGCTGCTCCCGTACATCGTCGAGCTCACCGCAACCCGCTGCCCCGAACTCCCGCCGCTGTGGGTGATCGCGCACGTCGACGCCGAGTCCGCCTGGGACCCCGCCGCGTTCAGCACCGACCGCAACGGCGGCGCCGCCGGCCTCTACCAGCTCAACCAGGCCAACTGGACCACCGCCGGCGGACAGGCGTGGACCACGACACCACCGGCCACCGACGCCGACATCCTCCAGCCCGCCCGCCACCTCGACATCGCGATCCCCTGGATCTGCGCCAACCTCCGCCGGGCCGCCGACCACCTCGCCACCACCAGCGCCACCACCGACCCGCTCGACGGCATGCTCGTCTGCCACATCGCCGGCTGCGGCCGCGTCACCGACTCCGCCACCGGCGTCCCGAGGGCCGGCGAAGCCGGCTGCGACCGCAGCTGCGCCGACCTGGTGTCCCGGTACATCGCCCGGGTCCACGCCAACCTCGGCCGCTTCGCCCTCCCAGGGGCCCCCGCCGTCGGGGACCTACCGCCCGCGCAGCCCCGCACCGGTCCCGGTCGCGGATGCACCGAAGACGACCCGACCACCAACGGCTGCCTGACCCCCGCCACCCGCCACGCCGTCGACGAGGTCTACCGGGTCTTCGGCCAACCGGCGCCCGCAGCGCCCATCCGCGCGGCGACCTGCTGGGACGAGCACGCCTGGAACCCGAGCAGCGACCACCCGCGCGGCCGGGCCTGCGACTTCTTCCCCACCGGTGCAGGGCGCTTCCCCGCCGGCCAGGAACTCGCCGACGGCTGGCGCCTCGCCGAATGGCTCCGCGCCAACGCCACCACGCTGCGGGTCTCCAACATCATCTGGCAGGGCCGCATCTGGCGCCCCGGCGACGCCGACAACAACAGCTGGGGCCGCCCGTACACCGGAGGCGGCGTCTACGACCCGACCGACGCCACCGGCGGCCACTACGACCACGTCCACCTCAGCATCGCCTCATGACCGCCACACGAGGAAGAACACCCCTCGACGGGCCGCCACAACGCCGAGAGCCACCGGTAAGGCGACGGCCACGGCCATCGCCGGCAGCGCGAGCCACCCGAGCAACCGGTTCGCCAGGTCCCTCGCGGACACTCGGTCCAACTCGGCGGGCCGAGCACCCCACATCGCTTCGAGTTCATGGCGCGGGATCTCGCGGCTCACCGGACGAGTACCCCGGGCGCCGTCGGCACGGCGAAAGACCGTGATCAGGACGCTGTCGAACGTCGCCGCAGGCGCTCGCCACGTCACCTGGGCAACGGTGGCCACCACCTCTTCGGCGGCGAGCGGGCGCCCGCTGGCGTCGACGCAGCTGGTCACGCTGATGGACCAGATCGACCTGGACCCGTACTCCTGATGCTCGGAACTTGCGCCGCCGCATCCAACCGCGGCGATGTCGCCGCGGACCGGCTCGCGCGCTGCGAATGCAGCCCAGACGCCCACTGCCGGCACGAGGAGAACGACGAAGACGACCGCGAGCAATCGACGCACGGCCCCATCGTCCCGGCGCGACCGCACAGTGACAGCTCGACTCTCGTCCCTGTGGACAACTGGGCTGTCGAGATCGGCGGACTCCGGGGATCAGCCCGGGGACACGTGCATGCGGCCCGAACTCTTGATCATGCGGGAGGGTCCGAGCCGAGCAGGACGCGCCAGTGCGGAAGGGGGAACGTCTTCTTCCATGGAGATATGACATTCAGGCAAACACTCGTCGCGCCCGCCTGGCGGTGCTCGTCGACCCGCTTCAAGACCTCCTCCGCAGTCCCGTGCACGACCAGTTGGTCAACCAATCGGTCGCTCCCGTGACCTTCGAAGTCGCGATCATCGAATCCAAGCCGGCGAAGGTTGTTGACATAGTTGGCGAGAGGCAAGTAACGACGAATGTGCGTGCGCGCCAATGCGCGCGCCCGCTCGACGTTGCTGTCGAGAACAACGGCTTGCTCAGGAACGAGCAACGAAGCGCTCCCCATTCGACGCCGCGCACGCTCCGTGTGCACCACCGGCACGAGATAGGTGTGAGCGCCGGCAGCGCGCTCCGCCGCCAGGTCCAGCATTCGTGGCCCCAGAGCAGCCAGCACGTGCGGCGGTCGCGGCGACGGCTTCACCGCCTGGTAGGCATCCCATGCCCCGTCCATCGCATCGAGGTAGGCCCTGAGGACGGAGAGCGGCTTCGCATAGCGGTGCCCTCGACTCTCGACGAGCAACGAATGGCTCACTCCGAGCCCGAGGAGGAACCGATCCGGGTAAGCTTCAGCAAGTGTAGCCTGCGCGGCCACCATCGCAAATGGATCGCGCACCCAGATATTCGCAACGCCAGTTGCCACTGTGAGGCGCGTCGTCGCCGCCAGCAGGATTCCCGCGAACGTCAATGGATCACGGAAGCGCGCCTCACCGATCCAGATCGACGAAAGGCCGAGGCGCTCCAGTTCCGCCACCCACTCGCGCACTTGACCAGAGTCATGGTAATTGAGGTGGTAGTCCCACATCCCCACGTCATCCCGAGAAGAGTGGATCACGCGGGATTACCTGACGTCGGCTCGGCGGGGCCTGTTGCCACGAACTGGTCAATCTGAGCCAAGGCCGAGCCCGGTATCGAAGCGGCGGCCATGCGGCGGATCTTCTGCAACCTGTCAACTATCGGACGTATCCGGTAGCCCTCAGGAAGTTCGCTCGCCGCGGCAACGGCCGAGTCGACAGCGTGTCGGGGATCCTCTCCGACGACAGTCATGGCCGCATGAAGCTGGATGACGACATGTGCCTTGCGGCGATCGGGGGCGAGAACATTCGAGGCAATCGCAAAGGACCTTCGCGCTGCTGCGCCCTCTCCCAACTCGAGAAGACTGCACCCTTCATAGTAGTCGACGCTTAATTCACCACGCTGCGCATCCATGCCGTGTCGATACGAGTCGTCGGAAACCAACCAGTTCCGCGAACGGGCTCGATCGAGGGCTGCGTGCGATTGCGATGCCGCCCCGAGTCGCGCATGCGCACGGGCCTCCAGTGCGTGCAGCCACCCCGTTACCGGTGATTCATCGGAATGCCGCACGTGGTGACGGCCCTGACGAATCAGTTGCAGCGCCTTCACCGGGTCGTCCCGGTCAAACGCAACGACGCTCTGTGCACCGCGCAGCCAACCGAGGAGCGCACCGTCCTCAGCCTCTTCCGCAGGTTGAACGGCCATTTCATACCACGCGTCCGCCTCGTCGGGACCGACAAGATCCGCCATCAGCCATGCACGTTGCCCAGCGAGGTGACCAGCGACGGAACACAGGCGTCGCCGGTACGCTATCGGCTGCGCAACCCCGAGCAGCCGGGTGACAACTCGCAGGTGGTCGTTGACAACCGGAAGCAGCTCTGCCGGTGAAGCGGCCGCAAACCGCGCATGAATAGTCGACACTGTTCGCTCAGCAGCGTCGAGCATTGCCGCACTGACACCAGTGGGACTCATCGCCGCCGCCAGATTACTCAGCTCGACACCGAAGAGTTCCGCGAATTCAGAAGACCTTGGAGATGACCCTTCCCGGATGTTCGCAGATCCTTCGCGACCAGCCTGCATCGACTTGTCGACGACGGAGGGCTGAGCAGCCCGCGAAGCACTCGGTCGACCGGAACCCGCGAGACCAGTTCGAGTGGCTCCTAGTTGCGCTTGTCGCGGATCGGGTGCCGCTACCGACGAGTCTCGACCAACTGGATTTGAGCTCTTATCGTCG
Organism: Pseudonocardia lacus; assembly: GCF_018531445.1. Classification (GTDB taxonomy): domain Bacteria; phylum Actinomycetota; class Actinomycetes; order Mycobacteriales; family Pseudonocardiaceae; genus Pseudonocardia; species Pseudonocardia lacus. The sequence goes on along the minus strand of NZ_JAHDTH010000162.1, from coordinate 9,628 downwards.
GCGCGGTGCTTTCCGGACGGACGACGGCGCTTCGCGCGCTCCAGCTTCACCTGCCGATGGAGTTCCACCAGCATCCCATCGGCCCGCAAGACCTGGTCGATGCATTCGACGAGATTGGCCGAGACCAGGCCCTTGCTCGCCTGCTCGGCGCGCGAGACGTACTCACGCGTGTAGCCCACAGCCACGGCCAGCTGTGCCTGGCTCAGTCCTGCCGCTTCGCGCGCCCGACGGATCTCACGAGCGAGATGCGCCTCTGAAGCGCCTTCTTCTGCGAGATGTGGAAGGCCGTCGTCCATGTCGCGTCTCCACTGCCTGCACTGGATCACTCAAGGATGCCCACTGCCGCGTCGTCCTGCAGAGGGAGGCGCTTGTTACCCCACCACCGCTGATTGTTCCCCCCTCGGCCGGATGGTAGCTGGTTGATATCGGGTGGTCACCGTCGGCACGCGACGTGCGCGAATGTCCTGTACGACGAGCTGCCAGCGCACCGACTGCCGGTCGAGTCGGGTCCAGCCGGGGCGAACGCGCCGACAAGGGAACCGATGACACGCATGCCCGATGAGTGGGCCGATCCGGCGAGGAGTTCCCCCACCTGTCGAGAAGTTCCACCCTGCCGCCCTCGTGGCCTGCGTTGGTGACATGGCGTCACGACCTCAGCACGTTGAGCACCACTCGGCAGGAGCCAGGCATGGATGACCCGACTCGACCCACCCGAGAGCAAGCCCGGAACCTGGACCTAGGCCGGGTTCGGTCGGTGAGCGGGGCGGAGCGGGCCTCACTCGATCCCGCGCTGCTCGATGTCGTCGAGTACCGCAAGTCCGGGCTGAGCTTGAACTGGATCGTGGGGTGCCCACTGGACTGCGGGTACTGCGTGCGGCACCTGTTCGGCAACTTCGGGATGAAGGTGCCCCGGGCGCTGATGTCCGACGAGCAGGCGTTCGAGCTGCTGGTCGGCCACCGGTTCTTCCAGCCCGGGGTGACGCCGGTGCAGCTGCTGAACCGGGCGACCGACCCGATGCTGGCCCGCGTCAAGCCGCACACGTTCGCCATGCTGCGACTGCTGGACGAGGCCGGTCTGCGCAACCACGTCCTGCTCATCACCCGGTGGCGGGTCGACGAGCAGGACTGCGCCGAGCTGAACGCGCTGCGGAACCTGCGGGTCACGCTGCTGGTCACCCACTCCGGGATCGAGGACCCGCGGATCGAGCCGGTCGACTCGGCCATCGCCGCGACCTCGCTGCGCACCGCGTTCGCCCACGCCCGCCGCTACCGGGTGGTGCTGTACTGGCGACCGATCGTCCCCGGCCTCAACGACTCCGACACCCACCTGGCCCAGGCCACCGCGCTGCGCCGGCACGCGCACGCGACCGTGTTCACCGGGTTGTTCTACCGCGACGAGATCCGCGCCTACTACCGCGACCACGGCCTGCCCGAGCCCTACGTCGACACCGCGCGGCGCAAGATCCTGCCCGAGCAGCTGGAGCAGCGGATCCTCACCCACGCACCCCCACCGGATCCGGCGCTGCCCTTGTCGCCGCTGTTCCGCAAGACCAGCTGCGCGGTCGCCTTCGCCCACGGCCTGCCCGACTACAACGGCCATGTCGGCATCCGCGAGCTGTGTGACATCTGCCCCGCCGCGCAGCTCGCCCGCTGCACCAGCGCGCATACCCGCCCGTCGGCCGAGGCCGTCGGGGCCATGGCCGCCGGCCTGGGTGGCCGGCTCGTGGAGGTCGGCGCCGGGGCGGTGACCGTGGCCGGTCTGGACGAGCAGCACCGCTACCTGATGCAGCACACGCTCGGCTACCAGGTCCACGACCAGGCCCGTCCGCATCGCCTGCGCCGCCACGGCCGCGCCGAGATCGGCTGGCCCAGCCGCCCCCGTGAGGCGGGCTCTCAGGTTCGTGCTGGAGGACGGCCGGCATGACGCTCGTCGTTCCTCCTGTGCTGCTGGACCGCGACATCGTCGTGGTCGATGTCGAGGGCAACGGCCAGCAGCCACCGGAGATCATCGAGATCGCCGTGCTGCCCCTCGGCGGTGGCGTTGCGGGCGACGAGGCCGTCGCCCCGAACCGGCTGCGGACCTGGCTGGTCCGACCGAGGCGACCGATCGCGCCGGTGGTCACCCGCACCGTGCACGGCATCAGCGACCGCGACGTCGCCGACAGCCCGACCTGGTCCGAGGTCGCCGACGAGATCGCGCAGGCCCTGACCGATCGCGTCCTGGTCGCGCACAACGCCGCCGTCGAACGCCGGGTCCTCACCGCGCACCTGCCGGACTGGCGGCCCACCCTGGTGCTGGACACCCTGCGCCTGGCCCGAACGATCTGGCCCGCCCTGACCGGCGGCTACGGCCTGGACCGGCTCATCGACCACACCCGGCTCACCGCTCCCCAGGCCCTCACCGACCACCTCGGCCCGGCCAGCCGACGCCACCGCGCCGGCTACGACACCTGGCAGACCGCCGCCCTGCTCATCGCCCTGATCGACCACGCCCGCCTGGACTGGTCAGACCTCACCGCGACTGCGGCCCTCTCCGAGCCCCAACCCGCCCGGTCCGACGGCGACGCCCGGGAAGGAGGACTGTGGTGACCACCCCGACCGCCCCGATCGGGCCGGCCGCCCCGGACGGGATGCAGCGTCCGGTGACGATCGCCGTCGCCGGGACGCACTCGACCGGCAAGACGACCTTCCTGGCCCGGCTGGCCCACCGGCTGCGCCAGCGCCACCTCGAGGTCGCCACCGTCGCCGACCTGGGCGAGCAGGCCCTGCGCACCGGGCTGGGCATCCTGCACAGCCACACCTACGCATCCACCCTGTGGATCATGGCCCGGGGCATCAGCCACGAGGTCGCCACCTGGCCCCACGTCGACGTCCTGCTGGTCGACCGGCCCGTCCCCGACGCCCTGGGCTACTACCTCGCCGCGCTGGACCACCGCGGCGAATCCCCCGACCCGGTCGCGCTCGGGCACCTGCGCACCTTGGCCGCGCAGCACAGCTGCCACTACGACCTGACCTTCCGCACCACCCTCGACCCGACCGCCCCGCTGGGCACCGACAAGCCTCGCGACACCGACAGCCGCTACCGACGCCTCGCCGACCACCACGTCGGACAGGTCCTGGTCGAACTCGCCATCCCGCACCGGCTGCTGCCCGCCCACGGCCACGACAGCGCCATCACCCACGCCACCGACTTCGCCCTCGACCAGCTCGGCGCCGCACGCCAGCGCTCCGACCACGACACCGACCACGACACCGATTACGACCGCCCGAAGCCGGCGAACAGCGCTCCGGCGAGCAGCTCCCGGACGAGCGGATGAGCAACGACCCCGACCACGTCCGCGCCACCTGCATCACCGTGGCCGCCGAGTTCGTCGCCGCTCAGCCCGACGGCACCCGACGGACCCTGCGCCAGCACCGGCGCCTCGACGACGGCAACTGCGCCGGCTGCCTGACCAGGCCCACCCCCTGGCCCTGCACCGCCGCGGTCATCGCCCACACCGCCCGCCGGTTGGAGCCTCGCTCCACCTGACGCCCCGCCGAGAACCGCACGAGCCGCAACAGGCCTGACGAAACCTCCGGCCGGTGCGGGCGACCCCCGACCCCGCACCGGCCGGAACCCCAGATCCGCTGCCCCTGCACGCCACCCCGAGGACGTCATGAACGACCACCCGAACGACCCGGATTCCACAGTGGACGCGATCGCGGCCGGACACCGCGCGCATCCGGCACGGGTCTACAACTACCTGCTCGGCGACAAGGACCACTTCGCCGTCGACCGCGAGGCCGCCGAAGCCATGATCGCCGCGCTCCCCGAGCTGCCGCTGATGGCCCGGGCCAACCGCGCGTTCCTGCGCCGCGCGGTCGAGCACCTGGTCGCCGACCTCGGCGTCACCCAGTTCCTCGACATCGGCTCCGGAATACCGACCATGCGCAACGTCCACGAGGTCGCCCAGGACCTCGACCCCACCGCCCGGGTTGTCTACGTCGACAAGGACGCGGTCGTGGCCGCATACTCCCGGGCCCTGCTGACCAGCACCCCGCAGGGACGCACCGCCTTCATCCAGGCCGACGCCACCGCCCCGGCCGCTCTCCTGGCCCGCCCGGAGCTGGCCGAGACCCTGGACCTGACCCGGCCGGTCGCGCTGATGCTGGTCTCGGTCCTGATGTACTTCGACGACGCCACTGCCACCGACATCGTCTCCACGCTGGTCGGCGCGCTGCCCCCGGGCAGCCACCTGGTCCTGAGCCACCCCACCGCCGACTTCACCGACCCCCACGCCGTCGAGCAGGCCCGCAAGGCCGGACAGGCGGCCGGGCTCACCTACATCCCCCGCACCCGCGCCCGGATCGAGGCGCTGTTCGACGGGCTGGAGCTGTGTGGACCCGGAGTGGTCCCGATGACCCGGTGGCGCCCGGCGATCTCCCGCGGCCCGAACACCGGCCTGGACGTGCACTACTACGTCGGCGTCGGCAGGAAGCCCTGAGCACCGGACGACACGCACTCCGGGGACGCCGGACACCGGATCCACACCACAGGACGCGCGCGAGAACGCGGCGCGGCACTTCCGCACGCCTCTTCCCGCGCGAGCAGCGCCGGAGCGGCAGAAAGTCGGGGAACAACCAGGATGAGCACACGACGGACACCCGGGTCGCTGCCGGGCTTCGGCCCCGAGCCGCTGCCGGCGGCGGCGCGGCGGGCGGTGCTGACGGACCTGCGGCACGGCCTGGACCACGGCCGGGTCCGCAGCATCGGCTACCCGGGGGCGACCGACATCGACTTCGCCGAGCTCGCCCCGCTGCACAGGCGGCTGGTCAACAACGTCGGCGACCCCGAGTCGCCAGGACGGTGGCTCGGGCACACCAAGAACATCGAGCACGAGGTCGTCGAGGCCTTCGCCACCCTCTTCGGCGGCGGACCCGCAGCAGCTTGCCCGTCGACGGCGGGGTTCCGGCGGCGTCGACCACGACGGCGGGCTCGCTCATGCCGTGCACGGGCGTGAGCCGCGATCGATCGGCGACCCGTGGCAGGGCTGCGGCATCGGCGGACAACCGGCTCCACGCACGGTCGAAGGTCTCGACGGTGTCCCGGTCGTGCATGTAGATCAACGCGCGGCCGATCCGGACGCTGACAGCGGCGCTGTCGGTCTTCGCGTCGTGCACCGCGACGGCGGTGTCCTGGTGACCGACGAGGGTCAGCACCACGCCGACGGCCTGCCGGTCGTCCTGGCCCATCGCGCTGTCCCTCCGTCACCTCACCGCGGCGACCGCCCGGTGTCATTCCCGCGGTCGGGATGAGGCTCGCGCGACGACCGGATCGCCGTGTGGCTGTGCCGTAACGGGGACGTGGTCGGGCATCAAGGCCGTCCCGGGGCCGCCACGACCGCCGGCCATGCCCGCTGACCACCGCTCGATCAGGTCCGCGCTGGCCGACGCCGCCGCCGACTGGTGACCCCGGCCCCGTTCGTGCTGCCAGGTCGCGATCTCCCGGACCAGCGCGACCAGGGCGACGGCCAGCGCGATCACCGCGCTCAGGTCGCCCTCCCCGGCCACCCGTCGCTGCCGGATCAGCTGCCGGGCCGCCCGCCGCAACCCCAGCGACGACGAACCGGCCCGCCCCACTCGACCACGCGGTGGGCGCGCGGCGCGGTCGAACAGGTCCGCCGCCTCACCCATGGCGGTCCCGGTGCCCGGCCAGCCACGCAACGCCGTCAGCACGTCGGCGGTCGCGTGGCCGATCTGGCCGGGGTCCTCCGCGTCGCGCCTGCGGTGCGTCCGGCTCGCCGTCACCGACCGGCGCGCGCCTTGGACCTGGCGCAACGCCACGGCCAGACCATCACGCCCCGGCTCACCCTCGGCACCCGCCCACCGCTGCATGAGCCGGGGTAGGGACAGGTCCGGCGCGAGCTTGCTGCCGCTGTAGCGGACGGGAACACCGCTCGCACTGACGTCGTCCGCGCGACCGACCGTGTAGCCGAGGGCATCGCCGGACGGCGCCCGGCGCAGCTGCGCGAGGTACCCCGCCTCGCGCAGGGCCGCGATGAACGAATCCGCATCGTGGGCCAGTACCGCGGCCTCACGCACGGCCCGGGCCAACTCCACCCGGACCGGCTCACCACGACCCCGCCGCCGGGCCTTCTCGATCTCGCCCCGGCTCGGCGCCCGCGCCGCGGTGCCATCGCCCGCCGCGGTGATCGTCAGCCCGAGGCGCCGCTCGATCCGGCGAGCCGCTTCACGCAGCCGCGGGAAGTCGCGGTGCGGCCAGAACCGACGGGCGGTGTCCTGGCGCACCAGCACGACGGCGATGTGGATGTGGTCATCGGCGTGGCGGATCGCCACCCACCGCGGCCCGCCGGCGTCGCCGCGCTCGGCGATGCCGGCGGCGTCGAGCAGCTCGCGCGCCACCCCCGCCCACTCGGCGTCGCTCAGGACCCGGTCACCCGCCGCCACCCGCGCCGAGCAGTGCCAGACGTAGCCACGCTTGCCGGCCTCGTCGGCGTCCTCCGGCAGGCCCGCGGCCACGGCCGGCGCGCGCAGCGCCCGGATCAGCGGGCCCAGCTCGAAATCCCACTCCCCCGGCCCCGTGCGCATCGGCTGCCAACCGGCATCTCGCCCGTCCCAGCTCGCGATGACGCGCGGATTCCGATGCTCCTCGGCCTTCCCCGGACCCATCAGATAGACGATCAACCCACCCGGCCGCCATCCGTGCACGACCTTCGTGATCACAGCTCACGCCCGTCGACAGCGGCGTCGATCAGCTCGTCGAGGCGCACCAGGACCGCGTCGAGAGACCCGAGGAGCACCGACTCACCGAGCCCCCAACCCAGCTCGACAACCGCCCGCCTCGCCGAAGCGACATCGACCCGCACGCGGACGAGCTGCTGCACGACCTCGCGGCGGGACATCGCCAACTCCCACTCCCCACGGCCGACCGACCGCGCCGCGGCCTCGCCCATCCACGCTCCAACCGCCAGTCCCGCCTGCTCGGCGCTCCGCTGGATGTCCATGAACTCGTCGTCGGTCAACCGGATCAGCACCTGCCGTCGGCGCGGCACAGCCGCCCGACGACGCCGACGCGCACCCGGCGAGGGCTGCTGCATCCCGGCACGGTCCGGCGCGCCGGGGTCTCCCCCATGGCCACGCGGTGGCGTCGTCCCACCCGCCCGCTGTGCCGCGGCACCGTCCGTTCCGGTCACGCGCGACGAACCAGCCCCACCGCGGCGGCCGACCTGATAGCCATGAGCACGCCCGCGTACACGCCGCGGCACACCCCGTGACCTGCGTGACCACGCATCGGCCACACGACGCGGCACACTCGACCACCAACACGAACCCGGGAGCGAGTAGATGGGCACATCACGCGGAAAGGCGCTCCTGCTGATCGCTGCCGGATCGGTTATCGCGGCGTGCACCTCGCCCGCTCCGCCGGCCCCACCAGCCCCGGCCCCACCATCCGCACCGATCGAGGCACCGCCTGTCGAGTCCGGAGCCCCAGACGCCGCCCTCGCCGCCTATGACTCGTTCTGGGCGGTCTCCCAGCGGGCGCTCGCCGCACCCGGCACCAAGGACTGGACCCCCGAACTCGAAGCCGTCGCCAGCGGCCAAGCCCTCGACGCCATCCAGTCCGACGTCGACAACTTCGCCGATTACCCCGCCCACAACGAAGGCTCGGTCACCCGCGACCCCGTCGTCGACTCCGCCACCGACACCACCGCTGAGATCACCGATTGCGTCGACCTCAGCGACTACCTGCTCATCGCCGACAAGACCGGCGAGATCCTCACCGACACCGCCAACCAGGTCCCCCGCTTCCGCTACCGCGCCCACGTCGTCAAGGACGAATCCGGCCGCTGGCTGGTCAACCGCACCACACCCGCTTTGGACGAACCGTGCTGACCACCACGGCCGCCACCGTGACCACCACCGTCCTGCTCGCCCTGCTCGGCCCTGCCCCTCTCCAGCCACCCGAGCGATGCAAGATCGTCCTCGGCACCGGTCAGTGCGTCGTCGTCGCTCTCGACCCCGGCGGCCCTACAGGAGGACCGAAGCAACGCCGTCCCGAGCCTCGCAGCGACCGGACGGACCCGACCGCGGACACACCTGCAACACCTCCTCCGCCACCGCTCTACCCCACCGGGCCGATTCCCGGAGCGCTCGGTCAGGCGCTGCTGCCCGAGCTCGACGGTGAACCGGCCCCGCCCGCCGGGCCGCCCCCTGCGGTGCTCGCCCAGCAGGCGATCGAACTGCTCGACCTCCAAGGGCCACAGATCAGGACATCCGCCACGGAGTCGGCCTTCATCGGCGTCCCGCTGTGGCTCTGGGCCGAACCCGGGACCACGACGACCGGTCCCGTCTCGGCCACCGCGACCGCCGGCGCCGCGCGCGTCACCGCGACCGGCCGCGTCATCGCGATCGAATGGCAGCTCGGGCCACCCGGGGCAACCGTCATCTGCGACGGGCCCGGTACCCCGTGGACGGGCCAGCAAGGCCCGTCACCGGACTGCGGCTACACCTACCAGCAACGCTCCCTGCCCGACCGCACCACCGGCACCGGCCGATGGACCATCACCGCCACCAGCGTCTGGCAGGTCACCTGGACCGGAACCTCAGCCGGCACGCCGGTCTCCGGTGCTGAGGATGTCCGCGTCTCGAGCGAGACCTCCCTCGCCGTCGGAGAGGTCCAGGTCCTCGTCTCCGGCAGCTGAAGGTCGACGCGGCAGGCGGCCCGGGGTGGCGGTCAAGCGCGACCTACTGCAGCCTCAGCCCGCCCAGCCAGGGGCTCCGAATCTACGGCCCCGGTTGGGGGAAGCCCTGCTGCCCGCGCTGCGGCCGCGGCGAGGATTTCCACGCTCCCAGCTCGATCTCGGCGGCGATGGCCACGTCGATCGGTTCTCGGGTGATGATCCACCGTGTCACGGCTTGCTCGGCCAGCCGGCGCGGGTGCTGCTCGGCGACGGCGTCGGTGAGCTCCGCGACCATGCGGCGAGTGGCCTCGCTCCACGTCCGCTGATCACCAGCACGCGGATCAGCAGTGATGGCGTTGCGGGCGCGAGCGGCGAGGAGTTCCAGACGAGTAGGCACACGGTCCCCTTGCGGTCAGCGACTGGATCGACTGGCACGGGGGAAGCGCGCGGTCGGATCGTACCCAGCCAGTCGCCGCTCACCGGAGCGAGCGACCTGTCCTAACCATGAGGTCACCGCGGCGAGGAGCGAAAGCCTACTTGATCATCTCGGGGAGCGCTCCTGATCCGCAGGGTCATCACGGCGGCACCGGTCCTGCCATCAGCGGACCCCCGACTGAGTCGATGAGAGCAATTCCGATGGGAATTGGCCGATCACCTGCAGTTTCTCCACAGAACCCACGACAGCACGACACAATCCTCGACATACCACGCTACGACCCCTCTAGTGTCACACTGAGCTTGGCCCCTGAGACCGGACACCTCACCTGAGGTGGCCCCGGCCACCGGCAAGGATGATCCCGTGCCCGCTCCTCACCCGCCTGAGTTCCGCCAGCGAGCCGTCGAGCTCGCCCGTCAGGGCAACCAGCCCGTCGCTGCGGTGGCCAAGCAGCTCTCGATCAGCGAGTCGTGTCTGCGGAACTGGATGGCCCAGGCCGACGCCGATGACG
>NZ_JAHDTH010000161.1 GCF_018531445.1 Pseudonocardia lacus | reverse complement strand
GGCGCGACGGGAGCCGCGACGGCCGGTGCCGGGGCCGAGACGACCGGCACGGACGCCGCCGCGCGGACCGGCGTGACCGGGCTGGCCGGGTTGCCGGCGGCCGCGCTGCAGAACAACGCGATGACCGCGGTCATCACGGTCAGTGAGAATGCGCGAACCACCCGCATGGCGAACCCCCCCCAGGTCGAGGGCGGCTTCGGCGGGGCCGGGCCGCTCCCCCAGAAGCATCCGCGCCGCGAGCGGGATGATCAAGCCCGGACAGTGGCACGGAACACTCACGATCGAGTGAGCGAAGCTACCGAACCGAGAACATCCCGGGCCGTCCCGTCGGCAACGGGACGATCAGCGTCGGGTCAGGATCGGGTCACGGGAGCGGCGGCGCGGCGTGCTCGACGGCCGCGAGCTGGGCCTCGGTCAGCTCGAAGTCGATGGCGGAGTACTCGCGCAGCTTGCTGAGCCGGTGGTAGCCGTCGACCATCCGCACCGTCCCCGACTTCGAACGCATGACGATCGACTGGGTGGTGCAGCCCTCCGCCCGGTAGTGCACGCCCTTGAGCAGGTCACCGTCCGTGACGCCGGTGGCGCAGAAGAACACGTTGTCGCCGCGGACCAGGTCGTCGGTGGTGAGCACGCGCTCCAGGTCGTGCCCGGCGGCGACCGCCTTGGCCCGCTCCTCGTCGTCGCGCGGCCAGAGCCGGCCCTGCATCGCCCCGCCCATGCACTTCATCGCGCAGGCGGTGATGATCCCCTCCGGGGTGCCGCCGATGCCGTAGAGCAGGTCGACACCGGTACCGGGGCGCGCCGCAGAGATCGCGCCGGCCACGTCGCCGTCGGAGATGAAGTGGATGCGCGCGCCGGTCCGGCGGATGTCCTTGACCAGCTCGGCGTGGCGGGGCCGGTCGAGCACGCACACCACCACGTCGGCCACGCCGATGCCCTTGGCCCGCGCCACGCTGCTGATGTTCTCCGCGACCGGCTTGGTGATGTCGATGGCGTCGGCCGCCTCCGGCCCGGTGGCCAGCTTCTCCATGTAGAACACCGCCGACGGGTCGAACATCGCCCCCCGCTCGGCGACCGCGAGCACCGCGACCGAGTTCGGCATGCCCTTGGCCATCAGCGTGGTGCCGTCGATCGGGTCGACGGCCACGTCGCACGACGGGCCCTCGCCGTTGCCGACCTCCTCGCCGTTGTAGAGCATGGGCGCCTCGTCCTTCTCGCCCTCGCCGATCACGACCACCCCGCGCATCGAGACGCTGCCGATCAGGTGGCGCATCGCGTCGACGGCCGCCCCGTCGCCGCCGTTCTTGTCGCCGCGCCCGACCCAGCGCCCGGCCGCCATGGCCGCCGCCTCGGTCACCCGGACCAGCTCCATGGCGAGGTTGCGGTCGGGGGTCTGGCGGCGGCGTTCCTGCTGGCTGGCGGTGGTCATCTCGGCGGCCTCCTTCTCCCACGGCGTTGCACTCGCGGCGCCGGTCGGCGGGCACGTGGGAACCGCCCGATCCTGGCAGACCGGACGCCCCCGCGCGCCACCCACGAGACGAGGCGCACGCCCGCCACCCCCACCCGTCGAGAACGACGTTGTCGTTAAAAACTGGGCCAAACTATCACTACAACGTCTTTCTCGACGGGACCGGGGTGCGCGGGCCGACGTGACGGCAGGGCCCTCCTCGCAGGGGGTGTGGGCGCGCGGCGCGCGCCCCGAAGCACCCGCTTCGCGGGCGCGCCCGCACGAGCGTGGCTCCCGTCCAACCTGGTCGCACGAGCGCGGCTTTCGGCCAACCAGCGCCGTCCCGGCGGGGTGCGCCGTCTCGGTGGGACGATGGGGGTGTGAGCAGTGAGCACGACCCCGCCCCGCCGTCGAAGCCGCCGCGCTCGGCGTTGTCGGTGCGCGACATGCTCGTCGCGCTGGCGGTCCTGGTGCCGGTGATCCTGCTGCTCGGCGGGCTCACCAGGGCGTGCTCGTTCTCGCCGGGTGGGCCCACGGTCGACCCGTCGCGGCTGCCGGTGGCCGACGTGGCCGCCGAGCTGGGGCCGATCGCGCGGACGGTGCCGTTCCCGATCCGGGTGCCCGACGTGCCGCAGGGGTGGCGGGCCAACAGCGTCGACCAGGACCGGGTGGGCGCCGACGGCGCCGCCGACGCGCGCCGGGCCGTTCGGGTGGGCTACCTCACCCCGCAGGGCCGCTACCTGCGGGTCGTCCAGTCCGACGCCGACGAGGCCGGCCTGCTGGCCACCGAGACCGGCCCGGAGCCGGTGCCGGGCACGGGGGTCCGCGAGGTCGCCGGGCTGCGCTGGGTGGTCTACGCCCGCGAGGACGACGAGCCCATCTGGATCGCCGAGGTCCCCGGCGACGTGCCGAGCCGAGCCCTGATCACCGGCAGCGGCTCCGAGGACGACTTCGCCGCGCTGGCCACGGCCCTCGCCAACGGCGGACCGGCCTGAGCTCAGGACCCGTCGAGGACCTTCTGGACGCGCTCGCGGGCCCCCGCCAACTGCTCCTCGCAGCGGCGGGCCAGCGCCTCGCCGCGCTCCCACAGCGCCACCGACTCGTCCAGGCCGAGGCCGCCGGCCTCCAACGCGCGCACGACCTCGGTCAGCTCGTCGCGGGCCTGCTCGTAGCCCATCGTGTCGACGGCCGGGCGCTCGGTCATGGCGTGCTCGCTCTCTTCTCGCGGGGGCGCCCCTTCGTACCCGCCCCGCCGACGACGGCCGCGACGGCCCCGTCGGCGACCCGGATGCGCAGCCGCTCGCCCGGGGCGACCTCGTCGACCGAGCGCAGCACCGGCAGCGGCTCCCCGGACCCGTCGACCGCCGATCCGCCGGCCGGCACCCGCTGCACCACGGCGTAGCCGCGGGCCAGGGTGGCGGCCGGGCCGAGCGTGGTCAGTCGGGCCCGGACGTGCTCCAGGTCGCCCGCGCGCCGGTCGAGCCCGCGGACCAGGCAGGCCCGCCCGGACTCGCGCAGCCGGGCGACCTCCTCGGCGCGGGCGTCGAGCGTGCGCAGCGGATCGGCCAGCGCCGGGCGCCCGCGCAGCGCGGCCAGCAGGCGCTCCTCGCGGTCGACCCAGCCGGCCAGCGCCCGGCGGGCCCGGTCGCGCAGCCCGGCGATGCGGGCGGTCTCCTCGGCCAGGTCGGGCACCAGCCGCCGGCCGGCTTCGGTCGGTGTGGAGCAGCGGACGTCGGCGACGTGGTCGACCAGCGGGGTGTCGGGCTCGTGCCCGATCGCCGACACGACCGGTGTGCGGCAGTCGGCGACGGCGCGGCACAGCGTCTCGTCGGAGAACGGCAGCAGGTCCTCCACGCTGCCGCCGCCGCGGGCCAGCACGATCACGTCGACCTCGGGGTCGCGGTCGAGCACGCCCAGCGCGTCGACGATCTGCGCGACGGCCAGCCCGCCCTGCACCGCCACCGACTCGATCCGGAACCGCACCGCGGGCCAGCGGGCCTGCGCGTTCGTCACGACGTCGTGCTCGGCCGCCGACGCCCGCCCGGTGATGAGCCCGATGCAGCCCGGCAGGAACGGCGGGCGGCGCTTGCGGGCCCGGTCGAACAGGCCCTCGGCGGCCAGCAGTCGGCGCAGCCGCTCGATGCGGGCCAGCAGCTCACCGATGCCGACCGCGCGGATCTCGTCGACGCGCAGGCTCAGCGTGCCCCGGCCGAGGAAGAACGACGGCTTGCCGTGCACGACGACGCGGTTGCCCTCGGCGACCGCCGGGCCGCCCTCCCTGACGAGCCCCATGGGCGCGGTGAGCTGCAGCGACACGTCCGCGGCCGGGTCGCGCAGGACCAGGAACGCGGTGCCGGTGCCGGCCCGGGCGGTGACCTGGGCCAGCTGGCCCTCCACCCACACCGACCCGAGCCGGTCGACCCACTCGGCGATCTTGCGGGCGACCGTGCGCACCGGCCACGGCTGCTCGGCGGTCGGCGGTGCCGTCACTCCGCGGTGACCGTCGCGATCCGGTTGGTCAGCATCGTCACGAACGGCGGGCGGTTGCCGTGCGCGAGCTCCCAGTCGAGCAGGACCTGCAGGTCGTCGGCGCTGAGCCGGCGCAGCCGCCCGCGCAGCTGCGGGACCGTCATCTCCGCGAAGCCGGGCAGGACGTTCGGACCCGCACCGCCCGTCGGGGCGGGCTCCGGCTCGGGGGAGCCGGCGAGGTCGGCGGCGGCCGGCGGCGCCGACGGGAGGTCCTCCGCGGTCGGTTCCAGGGTGGCCGAGCCGGCCGCGGCCGCAGCGGTGGCCGAGGCGGCGACCCCGGCCGACGACGGCTCGGGCTCGGGCTCGGGCTCCGTGCGCGCCTGCGGGCGCAGCTCGGTGACGCTGCTGCGGCCGTTGCGCCGGGGCGGGAGGTCCTCGTCGAAGGTGGCCCAGCTGGGCTTCTCCTCGACCGGGCGCAGCGCGCCGAGCGCGCGGTCGCCCTTGATGGCCAGCTCGGTGACCTTCTGCTGCACGCGCATCGACGCCTGCAGCACCTGGCTGACCGCGGTGACCGGCAGTTCGACGACCGTCCGCGGCAGGTTCTGCGCCTGCTCGACGGCGGTGGCGACGAGGCCGGCGGCGATCCGCACCGGCAGCGGCAGCGGCTTGTTCCGCTCGGTGTCCCTGTCGTCCATGAGTCCAGTGTTCCCCATGCGCACGGGGTTCCCCATTTCGCCCGTCAGCTGTTGTGACGTCGGCGGCGAACGGTGTGACCTCCGGTTTCGTGGCGCCGGACTCGTCGCCGCGAGCGGCCCGCGCGGCGCACGTACGCTGGGTGCCATGCCCGAATCGAGCAAGCGCGTCCTGCTGGCCAAGCCCCGCGGGTACTGCGCCGGCGTTGACCGGGCCGTGGAGGCGGTCGAGCGGGCGCTCGACCAGCACGGCGCTCCGGTCTACGTGCGCAAGCAGATCGTGCACAACGTGCACGTCGTGGAGACGCTGCGCGAGCGCGGCGCGATCTTCGTCGAGGAGACCGACGAGGTGCCCGAGGGCGCCATCGTGGTGTTCTCCGCGCACGGCGTCTCCCCGGCGGTGCGCGAGCAGGCCCAGCAGCGCAACCTGCGCACCATCGACGCCACCTGCCCGCTGGTGACCAAGGTCCACCAGGAGGCCAAGCGCTTCGCCCGCGAGGACTACGACATCCTGCTGGTCGGCCACGAGGGCCACGAGGAGGTCGAGGGCACCGCGGGGGAGGCGCCGCGGCACATCCAGCTGGTCGACTCGGCCGACGACATCGCCGGCGTCTCGGTCCGCGACCCGGAGAAGGTCATCTGGCTCTCGCAGACGACGCTCAGCGTCGACGAGACCATGCAGACGGTGGACGCCCTGCGCGACCGCTTCCCCACGCTGCAGAACCCGCCCAGCGACGACATCTGCTACGCCACCCAGAACCGGCAGGTCGCGGTGAAGGCGATGGCCCCGCACTGCGACCTGGTGCTGGTCGTCGGCTCGCGCAACTCGTCGAACTCGGTCCGCCTCGTGGAGGTCGCGCTGCAGGCCGGGGCCGGCGCCGCGCACCTGATCGACTACGCCCGCGAGATCGACGAGAGCTGGCTCGACGGCGTCGAGACCGTCGGCCTGACCAGCGGCGCCTCGGTGCCCGAGGTGCTCGTCCGCGGCGTCCTGGACCACCTCGCCGAGCGCGGCTGGGAGTCCGTCGAGGAGGTCACGACCGCCGAGGAGACCTTGACGTTCGCCCTTCCCCGCGAGCTGCGTCCGAAGCGGGCCGGCGCCGCTCGCTAGCCGGCTTGTCGGCGTCGGCGCCCGTGCCGGGTGCCTTCGCCGCCGCCCCCTTCTGCGGAGCCCCCTTCTGCGGAGCCTTGGCCGCCCCCTTCGCGGCCGTGCCCTTCGCCGCCGCCCCCTTCTCCGGGGCCTTCGCCGACGCCGCCGGCTTGCGGGCCGGCCTGCCCTTCGCCTTCGCCGGCGTCAGCGGCCGCTGCACGACCAGCCGGACCAGCCCCAGCAGCAGCACCGCGCCGGTGGTCCAGGCCATGATCGGGAACGCGTTGACCAGCGGCGCCCCGATGACCAGCAGCTGCTCGGTCATCCCGGCGCCGGGGGCGGGCGTGCCGGCCAGCAGCACGATCGCCGGCACCGCCACGCCGACCAGCAGCGGCGGCTGCACCATCGGCCCGAACAGCCCGCCCCGGCGCACCCAGGCCACCGCGAGCACGCAGCCGGCGACGAAGCAGACGGTGAACACGGTGCCCAGGCTGCCGATGCGCATCAGGTCGACGAACACGCCGACCGCGGTGAGCACCGTGGCCATGCCGATCGCGCCCACCGGCGGCAGCCCCAGCACGCCGGCCAGCACGGACCGTTCTGCCATGGGCCACCGCCCGCCGGACGGGCGGACGTCGCGCGCGGTCATCCCGTCACGGTAGCCCTGCCCTCCGGCCAGCCGCCCGGGCCAGCCTGCCCGTCATGGCCCGCGTCACCCCTTCCGGGGGCGTCGTCGTCGCGGACCGCGGGCTCGGCGCGCACCACCCCGTGCAGCGGGATCAGCGAGTCGGCCGCGGAGGCCACCAGCTCCGGCGCGGAGATCGTGCGCGGGGTGCGCTCCACCTGCCCCGGCTCGACCAGCTCGCCGTCGGCGACGGCGAGGTCGGTGAGCTTGCGCGCGGTGACCAGCACCCGCGCCTCCAGCGAGGAGACCGTCTGGTTGTAGCTGCTCACGGCGGTGTCCAGGCTGCGCCCCAGCTTCGCCACGTGGGTGCCCATCGTGGCCAGCCTGCTGTGCAGCTCCTTGCCCAGCTGGTGCACCTGGGCGGCGTTGCGGGCCAGCGCCTCCTGCCGCCAGCTGTAGGCGACGGTGCGCAGCAGCGCGATCAGCGTGGTCGGGGTGGCGATCACGACGTTGTTGGCGAAGGCGTACTCCATCACCGACGGGTCGGCCTGCAGCGCCGCCTCCAGGAACGGGTCGCCCGGCACGAACAGCACCACGAACTCCGGCGAGGGCGTGAACACCTCCCAGTAGCTCTTGGCGCTGAGCTGGTCGACGTGGGTGCGCAGCTGGCGGGCGTGCGCGGTGAGCCGCTCGCGGTGCACGTCCGGGTCGCGGCTCTCCACGGCCTCCAGGTACGCCGCGAACGGCACCTTCGCGTCGACCACGACCTGCTTGCCGCCGGCCAGCCGGACCACCATGTCCGGCCGCACGCCGCCGTCCTCGCCCTGGCCGACGACCTGGGTGGAGAAGTCGCAGTGCTCGACCATGCCGGCCAGCTGCACGATCCGCTCCAGCTGCAGCTCGCCCCAGCGGCCCCGGACCTGCGGCGCGCGCAGCGCGTTGACCAGCTGCTTGGTCTCGTCCTGCAGCCGCTCGGAGCTGGAGCGCATCGCCACGACCTGCTCGCGCAGCCCGGCGTAGGCCGACTCGCGCTCCTTCTCCACCGCGCGCAGCTGCCCCTCGACCTTGGCCAGCGTGGCCGCCACCGGGTCGAGCAGGCTGCCGATCGACTTCTCCCGGGCGGCGGCCTCGCCGTCGGCCTTGGCCTGCAGCTCCTTGATCCGACCCTCGGCCAGCGCCACGAACTGCTCGTTGTTGCGGGCGAGCGCGTCGGCCGACAGCGCCCGGAACGCCTCCTTGAGCTCGGCGTCGCGGCGGGTCAGCAGCTCCTCGCGCTGCGCGGAGGCCTCCCGCTCGCCGCGCAGGGCGGCGTGCGCGGCCGCGGCCTCGGTCTGCGCGTGACGGGCCTCGTCGATCGCGCGTTCGTGCTGCTCGGTGAGGGTGGCCAGGCGTTCGAGCAGCGCGGCGCGCTCGGCGCGCAGGCCGGCGGCGTCGGCCCGGGCCATCGCCGAGGCGTCGGCCGCGGCCCGGCCGGCGTCGGCCCGGGCGACCTTGGCCCGCGTCGACAGCAGCAGCCAGACGGCCCCGGCGCCCAGCAGGGCTCCGACGGCCAGTCCGAGCAGCAGCAGGGGGACGGAGGTGGTCGACACGTCACCGAGGGTGCATCGGGCCCGCGGGGGATCCGCAGTGGACGCGCCGGGACGGGCGGATGAATCGGCGAACGGTCGAACGCATGATCGAGGAGGCCCCCCGCCGGCCGCGTCGGCGGGGGGAGGGGAGGGGCAGCAGCGGGCGGGAGGTCAGCGGGGGGACTCGTGGGCGATCAGCCAGCGCTTGGCCGGCAGGCCCCACCGGAACCCGCCCAGCGTGCCGTCGGTGCGCAGCACCCGGTGGCACGGGACGAACAGCGCGGCCGCGTTGCGCGCGCAGGCCGACGCCGCCGCCCGCACCGCCGCCGGGCGCCCGGCCTTCGCCGCGTACTCGGTGTAGGTGACCGGGGCGCCGGCCGGGACCGTGCGCAGCACGTCCCAGGCGTGCTCCAGGAACGCCCCCGACCGCTGCCGCACGGGCACGTCGTCGACGGCGGACAGGTCGCCGTCGTGGTAGCGGGTGATCGCCGTGCCGACGGCGCCGAGGTCGCCCTCGACCAGCTCGGCCGGGCGCAGCGAGAGGTGCACCTGGGGCATCAGCTCGTCGAGGGAGGCGGTCCAGCCCGAGGCGAGCACGGCGCCGTCGGCGTCGACCACCGCGGTGAAGGGGCCGATGGGGGTGTCGTGGGTGGACCAGGTAGCGGTGTTGATCATCGCGGTGCTCATGTCGTCCTCCGGGGAGTGCGGGTGGCGGCGGCGCGCCACAGGTGGGTGGCGGCGTAGGACCGCCAGGGGGTCCAGTTCGCGGCGCGCGCGGTGAGCCCGTCGACGGTGCCGGGCAGGCCCAGCGCCTCGGCGCCGCGGCGCACGGCGAGGTCGGTGGCCAGCAGCTCGTCGGGGTCGCCGAGCAGCCGCATGGCCAGGTAGCCGGCCGTCCACGGCCCGACGCCGGGCAGCGCGGTGAGCGCGGCGCGCAGCTCGGCCGGGTCGCGACCGGCGTCGAGCACGAGCGAGCCGTCGGCGATCGCGGCGGCCATCCCGAGCACGGTCGCGATCCGCTTGGCCGGCCCGCGCAGCACCTCGCCGCCCCGGTCGGCGATCACGTCCGGGGTGGGGAACAGCCGCGCGGGGCCGTCGGCAGCGAGCGCCGGCGGGAGCTCCTCGCCCAGCGCCGCCGCCAGCTGCGTCGCCGCGGTGCGGGCCGCGGCGACCGACACCTGCTGGCCGAGCACGGTGCGCAGCGCCGTCTCGGCGCCGTCGGCCGTGCCGGGCAGCCGGATGCCGGGCACCTCGGCCACCGCCGCGGCCAGCGCCGGGTCGGCGCCCAGCACGTCGTCGACGGCGGTCGGGTCGGCGTCGAGGTCGAGCAGCCTGCGGATGCGGGCCACCGCGGGGCCGAGGTCGCGCGGGTCGCCCAGGCGCAGCGTGGCCAGCACGTGCGCCGGGCGGGGTTCCAGCGCGACGGTGGCCGGCCCGTGCGGCAGCCGCAGCGTGCGCCGGTAGGCCGTGGCGGTGACGTCCTCGACGCCGGCGACGGCGCGAGCGGCGAAGAACGCCAGCAGCCCGTCGGCGTCGAACGGCGCCCGGAACGGCAGCCGCAGCACCACCGTGCCCGCCGTGACCGGCGCCGCGCCCCGCCTGCGGCCGGCCTCCTCGCGCAGCCGGGTCGGCGGGACGCCGTAGACCTCGCGGACCGTGTCGTTGAACTGGCGCACGCTGGCGAACCCCGCCGCGAACGCCACGTCGGCCATGCCCAGCGGCGTCGTCTCGATCAGCAGCCGGGCGGTGTGCGCCCGGTGCGCCCTGGCCAGGGCGAGCGGCCCGGCCCCGAGCTCGGCGGTGAGCACGCGGTTGAGCTGGCGCTCGGAGTAGCCGAGCCGGCAGGCCAGCCCGGCGACGCCGTCGCGCTCGACGACGCCGTCGGCGATGAGCCGCATGGCGCGGGCGGCGAGGTCGGCGCGCAGGTTCCAGTCCGGTGAGCCGGGCACGGCGTCGGGCTGGCAGCGCCGGCACGCCCGGTAGCCGCGCTGCTGCGCGGCGCCCGCGGTGGGCAGGAACTCCACGTTGGACCGCTTGGGGGTAACGGCCGGGCAGGACGGCCGGCAGTAGATGCCGGTCGTGCGCACGGCGGTGATGAAGTGCCCGTCGAACCGCGCGTCGCGGGAGGCGACGGCGCGGTAGCAGGAGTCGTGGTCGAGCAGCACGACGACGACTCTGCCAGCGCAGCCGATCCGGTTCTAGCGGAAATCGGACACGGCCGTGACGCCTGTGATGAGAGGTCTCTCATCCGGTTCTCACCCCGCGACCACGCCGCGCCGACCAGGCTGGCACCGTGCGCGCCCCACTCGTCTTCGCGGCCCTGGTGCTGGCCGTCATCGGCATCGTGGTGGCCTCGATCAGCCTGCTCGGCGGCTCCGAGCCGCCGTCCCCGCTGCGGCCGATCACGGTCCAGGCGCCGCGGGTCCAGCCCGGCGCGCCGCCGACCGGGTCGGTCGAGCCCGCCCCCCGCGACGAGGACGGCTACGTGGCGCCCCCGCCCGCCCTGGACGACGATGACGATGACGACGACGACGGGCCCGACGACGATGACGGTCCCGACCCCGATGACGGCGACCCCGATGACGGCCCCGATGACGGCCCCGATGACGACGACTGAGCCCCGCACCCGCCGGGAGCCCGCGAGGACAGCGATGCCGCCCACCCCGGCCGACCCGACCCCCGACGGGGGCCGCGCGCGGTGGCGGCCGTCCGGCCCGCCCACCGCCCGCACCCGGATCATCGGCTGGGTCCTGCTGCTGGTGCTCGGCGCGCTGGCCGTCATGGTGTTCGTGACGTGGCGGCTGCTCGTGCAGACCACCGACGACCGCATGGACGACGGGCTGCGCACCGAGGTCGACGAGTTCACCGAGCTCACCGCGTCCGGCGTCAACCCGCGCACCGGGCTGCCGTTCCGCACCGTCGACGAGGTCATCGGCGAGGCCATCGCCTACAACGTGCCCCGGCCCAACGAGAAGTTCCTCGGCTACGTCGACGGCGCCTACCGCACGCAGAGCCGCCTGCAGCCGGGGGCGCCGGAGGTGCTGTCCGACGACCCGGCGTTCGCGGCGCTGGTCGCCACCGTGCCCGCGCCCACCCGCGGCACCTACGAGAGCCCGGTCGCGGGTGAGGTCCACTACCTGGCCATCCCGCTCACCCTGGAGGGCGACCCGGCCCGCGGCGTCATCGTCGCGGCCTACCTGGCCGACGCCGAGCGCGCCGACGCCGACGAGGCCGCCCGGCTGATGCTGCTCGTCGGCGGCGTCACGCTGCTGGGCGGCGCGGCCGCGGCGTGGCTGGTGGCCGGGCGCATCCTGCGGCCGCTGCGCGACGTCGCCACCACCGCCCGCTCGATCACCGACACCGACCTGTCCGTGCGCATCCCCGACGGAGGCGAGGACGACGAGCTGGGCGACCTCGTGCGCACCGTGAACGCCATGCTCGACCGCGTCGAGGGCGGCGTCGCCGCCCAGCGCCGCTTCGTCGACGACGCCGGGCACGAGCTGCGCACCCCCATCACGATCGTGCGCGGGCACCTCGACGTGCTCGACCCGACCGACCCCGACGACGTCCGGGCCACCGTGGCGCTGGTCGACGACGAGCTCGACCGGATGAACCGGATGGTGTCGGACCTGCTGCTGCTGGCCCGCTCCGAGCAGCCGACGTTCCTGCGGCCCGAGCCGACCGACGTCGCCGCGCTCACCGAGGACGCGTTCGTCAAGGTCGCCGCGCTCGACGACCGCGAGTTCGCGCTGGAGGCGGTGGCCCGCGTCGACGCCGTCCTCGACCCGCAGCGCATCACCCAGGCCCTGGTCGCGCTGGCCGACAACGCCTGCCGGCACACCCGCCCGGGCGACCGCGTCGCGCTCGGCTCCCGGCTGTCCGGGGGCGAGCTGCGGTTCTGGGTGTCCGACACCGGTCCCGGCGTCGCCGAGGCCGACCGGGAGCGCATCTTCGAGCGGTTCGCCCGCGGCTCCGACGTCGCCCCGCGCTCGGAGGGCGCCGGGCTCGGGCTGGCGATCGTCCGGGCGATCGCCCTCGCCCACGGCGGCGACGTGCTGCTCGACAGCGCGCCCGGTTCCGGCGCCGCGTTCACCCTGGTCCTGCCGGCCGTCACCGCCATCGGCTTCCGCGCAGCCCCGCCCGAGGAGACCCCGTGAGCCGCATCCTGATCGCCGAGGACGAGCCGCGGATCGCCGCGTTCGTGGAGAAGGGGCTGTCCGCGAACGGCTTCGCGGTCACCGTCGTCGGCGACGGCCACTCGGCCCGCGACTACGCCATGACCGGCGGCTTCGACCTGATGGTGCTCGACATCGGGCTGCCCGGCGTCGACGGCTTCACGGTGCTGCGCGACCTGCGCGCCGAGCGCAACCCGATCCCGGTGATCGTGCTGACCGCCCGCGACAGCGTCCAGGACACGGTCGCCGGGCTGGAGGGCGGCGCCGACGACTACATGGCCAAGCCGTTCCGGTTCGAGGAGCTGCTGGCGCGCGTGCGGCTGCGGCTCGCGCCCGAGCGCACCGCGGAGCTGACCGTGCTCTCCCACGGCGGCCTCCAGCTCGACCTGCGGACCCGGCGCGCCCGCGTCGGCGACCGCACCGTCGACCTGTCCGCGCGCGAGTTCGCGCTGGCCGAGACGTTCCTGCGGCACGCGGGGCAGGTGCTCAGCCGCGAACAGCTGCTGAGCCACGTGTGGGGCTACGACTTCGACCCCGGGTCCAACGTGGTCGACGTCTACGTCCGCTACTTGCGGCGCAAGCTCGGGGCGGAACGGATCGCGACGGTGCGCGGGATGGGCTACCGGCTCGACGCCGTCAGCTGACCCGCCTGGTGCTGCTGTGCGGCACCGATCAGCTCGTCGAGACGGTCGCGGGTGGCGGACAGGTCGCGCAGTTGGGCGTCGATGCGCTCCCGCTGCTCCCGCAGGCGCTCGACGACGTCGTCGGTGACCAGGCCCGAGTGCACGCAGGGCAGGAACCCGACGAGCGCCGCGCTCGACAGCCCCGCCGCGTACAGCGACTGGATCCAGCGGACCCGCTCGACGGCGTCCGGGCCGTAGCGGCGCTGGCCGCCGGCGGAGCGCTCGGAGACCAGCAGCCCGTGCTCCTCGTAGTAGCGCAGGGCCCGGGTGCTCACGCCCGTAGCCGCCGCCACCTCCCCGATCCGCACTGGTGGCCTCCCTCACGTGAACTTGTCCCTGACGCCAACGTCAAGTCCTACCGTACCGGTCGTGGGGGCGAACACGTCCGGACGAGCGACATGCAGGAGGAACGATGCGCATCGAAGGTGCAGTCGCACTGGTCACCGGCGCGAACCGGGGGATCGGCCGCGCATTCGCGCGCGAACTGACCGGACGTGGCGCGGCGAAGGTGTACGCGGCCGCCCGGAACGCGGACTCGGTCGACCTGCCCGGGGTGGTGCCGCTGGCGCTCGACATCACCGACCCCGAGCAGGTCGCCTCGGCTGCCCGGGCGGCCTCGGACGTCACGTTGCTCGTCAACAACGCCGGCATCGCGACCTACGGCGGCCTGGTCACCGGCGACCTCGCCGACATCCGCCGGGAGATGGAGACCAACTACTTCGGCACCCTGGCGATGGTGCGCGCGTTCGCCCCGGTGTTGGCCGCCAACGGGGGCGGCGCGCTGCTCAACGTGCTGTCGGTGATGGCGTGGCGCGGGCTGGAGTACGCCAACGGCTACGGGGCGTCCAAGGCCGCGCAGTGGGCGCTCACCAACGGCGTGCGCGTCGAGCTGGCGGGGCAGGGCACCCAGGTCACCGGGCTGGTGCTGGCCAGCACGGACACCGACATGATGGCCGGCTTCGACGTGCCCAAGAACCGGCCGGAGGACGTCGTCCGGGACGCGCTCGACGGGGTGGCGGCCGGACGCCTGGAGGTGCTGGCCGACGCCGACAGCGTCGGGATGAAGGCCGCGCTGTCCCTGGACCCCGCCGAGGTCTACCCCCAGTCCGTCCACGCCTAGCCCTGCCCCGTCTTCGGAAGCGCCCGACCGAACGCAAGGAAGGCTTGCCGGCATCAGACGCCGGCAAAGTGGCCTTCCTCGCGTGTGGGGAGGGTCCGTCAGCCGTCGGCGTCGTCGGGAGCGTCGTCGGGAGTGTCGTCGGGGGCGTCGGGCGCGTCGGGGGTGTCGTCGACGTCATCGGCGGGGGACGCGGCGTCGTCGGGGCTCTCGAACGGCGAGTCCGCCGACTCCGGCGACGGGTCGGCGGGCAGCGGGGCGAGCGGCGCGGGCGCGTCCTGGGCGGGCGCGCTCACCGCGACGGGGCGGGTGTCCTCGCGGCGCTCGTCGTCATCGTCGGCGGCGGCGGCGAACGCCACCCCGGCGCCGGCCGCGCCGATGCCGGTGAGCGCGGCACCCAGGGTGACGATCTTCCACAGAGCCATGTCGTTCTCCTGTTCGGGGTTCTTCGCTGTCCGGGACCAGGTTTCCGAGCAGCGGTGAGCGCTGGGGGAGAACGGGATGAGGGCGTTCTCATCCGAGTCGCTGCGTCATCCGAGCCACTGGCGTCATGTGAGCCACTGCGCGGCGAGGTCGAGCCGGGCGCGGGTGTGGCCGTCCCAGCCGGGCTGCTGCACGCGGAACGGACCGGTGGCCAGCCCGAGGACGGCGGCGGCGATCCGGGCCCGCAGCTGCCGGCCGTCGAACCGGCCCTCGGCGTGGGCCAGCAGTTCGGCGCCGTAGCGGCGCGCGGATTCCGGCCGGCGCTCGTGCAGCGCCCGCACCGACAGGTGGGCCAGGAGGGTGGCCCACTCGTCGATGCGGTGGCCCGGGCCGGCCGTGTCGACGTCGAGCAGCCCGGTGACGGTGCGGCCGTCGGCCAGGAGTTGGCCGTCGTGCAGGTCGCCGTGCACGGGCACGGTGGGGTGCTCGCCCGGGTCGACGGCCTCCAGGGTGTCGACCAGTGCGTCGACGGCGTCGCGGTGGGCCGGCGCCGTCAGGGTGAGCACCGCGGCGAAGTGGTGCACGCGCCGCAGGTGCGCGGCGCGCTCGGGCAGCTCGACCAGCTCGACCAGCTCGGGCGGGAGCGCGTCGAGCACCGCCTCCAGGTCGGCCGGCGCGGGGACCGGCGCCTCGCGCCCAAGCAGCTCCCGGACCGGTGTCCCCGGTTGCTCGGGCAGCACCACCAGCCCGTCCGGCGTGGACGCGAGCACCGGCGGCACGGGCAGGCGCCCCGCGAGGAGGTCGTGGCGGGCCACCAACGCCGCGACCGCGGACGGCCGCACCACCTTCAGGAACAGTCGCGGCCCGCCCCCGGCGACCTCCAGCACGGCCCGCCGTCCCGGCCGGTACGCCCGGACCCGCACCCGCGCTCCGGCGTCGCGCGGCACGCCGGCGCCGGCGAGCACGTCGCGCACCCGGTCCGGGTCGGCGGCCGCCGCCAGCACGGGCAGCGCCGGGTCCTGCGGCCACCGCCACACGCCCACCTCGACGGTGCTCCCGTCGTGCTCACCGCTCAGCACGGCCGCCCCGGTCGGGATCCGCCCGCCGGTCGTGGCGGCCAACGCCTCGGTGGTGCGCCGCCCGTCGGCGCGCTCGACGTCGGCGCGGTACTGCACGACCGTCGCCCCGCCCGGCTGCACGGCGACGGTGGCGACGCGCAACGCGTGCAGCCGCCCCCGGTAGCCGCCCAGCGCCGTGGCCAGCACGTCCGGGGCGTCGGGGCCGAGCAGCAGGGCGAGCGGGGCCGTCGTCATCGGCCCAGGCTGCGGCCCGTTCCGGGGACCGCGGTGAGAGCCCGATGAGAGGTCTCTCACCGCCGGGTTCGCGTGCCTGCGGGTCCCGCGGCGGACGCGACTACCCTGGTCGTCCGTGTCCCTCACCCTCGGCATCGTCGGCCTGCCCAACGTCGGCAAGTCGACGCTGTTCAACGCGCTGACCCGCAACGACGTGCTCGCCGCGAACTACCCGTTCGCCACCATCGAGCCCAACGTCGGCGTCGTCGCGCTGCCCGACCCCCGCCTCGACGTCCTCGCGGGCATCCACAAGTCGGCCAAGGTCGTGCCCGCCGTCGTGTCGTTCGTCGACATCGCCGGCATCGTCAAGGGCGCCTCCGAGGGCGCGGGCCTGGGCAACAAGTTCCTCGCCAACATCCGCGAGTCCGACGCGATCTGCCAGGTCGTACGCGTCTTCGACGACCCGGACGTCGTCCACGTCGACGGCCGCATCGACCCCGCCTCCGACATCGAGACCATCTCGACCGAGCTGATCCTGGCCGACCTGCAGACCCTGGAGAAGGCGGTCCCGCGGATCGCCAAGGAAGCCCGGATGCAGAAGGACCGCCGCCCGGTCCTGGAGGCAGCCGAGGCCGCCGTCGAGATCCTCAACGCGGGCCGCACCCTGTTCGGTGCCGGCGTCGACCCGGAGCCCCTGCGCGAGCTCAGCCTGCTCACCACCAAGCCGTTCCTCTACGTCTTCAACGCCGACGAGGGCGTCCTCACCGACGAGGCCCGCCGCAAGGAGCTCACCGAACTCGTCGCCCCCGCCCAGGCGGTGTTCCTCGACGCCAAGGTCGAGGCCGAGCTGCTGGAACTCGACGAGGAGTCCGCCCGCGAGCTCCTGGAGTCGATCGGCCAGGAGGAGCCGGGCCTGCACGCACTGGCCCGCGCCGGCTTCACCACCCTCGGCCTGCAGACCTACCTGACGGCCGGGCCGAAGGAGGCCCGGGCCTGGACGATCCACCGCGGCGACACGGCCCCCAAGGCCGCCGGCGTCATCCACACCGACTTCGAGCGCGGGTTCATCAAGGCGGAGGTCGTGTCCTACGACGACCTGGTCGAGGCGGGCTCGATGAGCGCGGCGAAGGCGGCGGGGAAGGTGCGGATGGAGGGCAAGGACTACGTCATGGCCGACGGGGACGTGGTCGAGTTCCGGTTCAACGTCTGATCCGAGCATCTGCATCAAGTGCTCGGAGCGATCCACGCCATGCGGAGCTGCGAGTTCTGGCCGGACGAGCTGTCCTACGCCGACGCGGATCTGCGGCACGTCCGCGACCATCGGCAGGTGACCGACGCCTACCTGGTCGGTCCGGCCGCAGGTCGGCGGGGCGCGAAGCGGGCGACCATGGACGAGGGCTTGTGCCAGGACCAGCCCGAGCGGACCCTGCTGCTGCCGCGGATCTGACGGGCGTGGCGCACCACCACCGGCCGCACCTGATGACGGCGATGGGCCGCCGGCGTCACTGCGATCCCGCGGCCACCAGCCGTGCGGTGATGGGCCCCAGTTCGGCGACCAGCTCGTCGAGCTCGGCGGGGGAGAGCGCCTCGTACGGCGGGGCGGCGAGCTCGTCGGTGAGGGCCTCTATGCGCTGCTTGGTCTCGCGGCCGGCGTCGGTGAACCGGCCGTCGGCGTCGAGGAGCCCGCGTTCGCGCAGCCCGTCCATGACCTCGGCCAGCCGCTTCTTCGGCAGGTGGTGGATGCGACCGAACGACTCCGGCGGGTGGATGCCCATGTCCAGGGCGGACAGCACGTGGGCCTCCGTGCCGCCGATGCGCGCTCCGACCAGGGCGGCGACGTGCCCGTCGCCGCGGTGCTCGCGCAGCATCGTCGCGGAGTGCCACAGCCGGGCGACCGGGTCGCTCGGCACCGGGAGGGAGCGCATGCCGGCGTACATCACCCGGCCCGCCGTGGACGCGCTCGTCGCGGCCTTGGTGGTCAGGTCGGCGGCGCGCACGAGGCCGGGGGAGCCGGCCAGGTCCGCGCCGATGATCCGCCGCACGGACGCCGCGCTGCCCCGCTCCCGGGCGGCGACCGACGCCTCGGGCGGGATCGTCGCCCACGCGCCCGGGATGTGCCGCGCGGCCTCGCCGTCGGCGAAGCTGTAGAAGGCCGCGTGCACGACCTCCGCCGGCACCCGGCCCAGCGGCGCGGCCCGGCTGGCGAAGTACCCGTCCCAGTAGGTGCGGTGGCCGAGCGCGGCCATCTCCTCGTTGCACTCGTCGGCGGAGTAGGTGACCAGGCAGATCGGCTCGAGGAGCTCGAACATGCGGCGGGCGGTCGTCGCGGTGGGCATGGCTGGTCGGACCCGGCGGGCGCCCCGGACTCATCGGTGCCGTGCGGTCGGTCGGGTCGGTGGCGACAGGCGAGGCGACCGCGCTGCGGGCGGCGATCACGCCGAGCTGGCGGCCCGCCCGGATGGCTGGGCAACGCGGGTCCCGCGCGAGGGCCGGCGCGGCGGATGCAACTGCGACCGAACGGTCCTGGCCCGGACGGGTGCCGCAAGGTCCTGCGCCTACGCCATTCGGAGGCACAACGTGGCCGCTTCGCTACCCTGCGTCAGCGTCGGGGCGTAGGGTTCCCCATCTGGGCCATCCGGTACGGGGGAGGCGATGAGACCCATGACCACGCACGACGAGGACCCGGCGGGCGAGCTCGACACCACGACGCCGCACTCGGCCCGCATCTGGAACTACTGGCTGGGCGGCAAGGACAACTTCGAGGTCGACCGCCGGGCGGGCGACGACTACGCCGTCGTCTTCCCGCAGATCATCACGATCGCCCGCGAGTCGCGGGCGTTCCTGGGTCGCGCGGTGACGTACCTGGCCGGCGAGGCGGGCGTCCGGCAGTTCCTCGACGTCGGCACCGGCCTGCCCATCGCGGACAACACCCACGAGGTGGCCCAGCGGGTGGCCCCGGGCGCCCGGGTCGTGTACGTCGACAACGACCCGCTGGTGCTGGCGCACGCCCGGGCGCTCCTGGTCCCGGTGGTCGACGGGGCGGGTACGACGGAGTACGTCCACGAGGACATGCGCAACCCCGAGCAGTTGCTGGCCAAGGCGTCGAAGGTGCTCGACCTGACCCAGCCGGTCGCGGTGATGTTCATGGGCTCGCTCGGTCATGTGCAGTCCCTGGAGGAGGCCCGGCGGGTGGTGGGGGTGCTGCTCGACGCGGTCCCGGCGGGCAGCTACCTGGTGGCCGAGGACGGGTCGGCGGCGCAGTCCGCCGAGACGTTCCAGGAAGCGCAGGACGGCTACGACGAGACGGGCGCGGCGCCGTACGTGCTCCGCACGCCCGCGGAGATCGAGTCGTTGTTCGACGGCCTGGAGTGGGTGCCGCCGGGGTTCACCTCCCTCCCGCTGTGGCGGCCCGCCCCCGACCCGGACCTGGCGCGGATCGGGACGTCGGCGGAGCCGATCGACGTCTACGGCGGGGTGGCCCGCAAGCCGTAATGCGCCACGAGGCGCTTCGTTATATCCCCGTCATAGACGGGAAGGACTCGGGAGGAGGTCCTTGGGTCTGATGGCTCACCTGGATCCGAAAGGTGAAGGGGACAGTAGCATGCCAGGAAAGCGGTAGTCATGCTCAGGCGTATGAGGTGACGTGC
>NZ_JAHDTH010000160.1 GCF_018531445.1 Pseudonocardia lacus | reverse complement strand
ACGGCTCGCAATTCACGTCCTGGACATTTGGGCAACGGCTGCGCAGCGCCGGGCTCGTCGGCTCAATGGGCTCGATCGGGGACTGCTACGACAACTCCATGATGGAGTCGTTCTGGGGCACCATGCAACTCGAACTCCTCGACTCCAGAACATGGCGCACACGCGCCGAGCTTGCCAACGCCATATTCGAGTGGATAGAGTGTTGGTACAATCCGACACGGCGTCATTCCAGCATTCAGATGCTGTCGCCGGTGGACTACGAAGCAGCCCACACCCCGCCAGACCAAGATCGCTGACCCCACACCGTCAGTGTCCGGCGCTGGGGGCCAAGCTCAGTCGGGCGCCTCGCACACCGCCGTCGCGTCCTCGGAGAAGCTGAAGACGGGCCCCACCGCCCTGACTGCGGGTCGACGTCCACGTAGTAGGTCTCCGCGGCGGCGTTGGTGTGCACCACCCAGAAGGTGTTCTCGGCCCCGCCCCCGGCCCGCAAACAGTGGGTGCATTCCCCGACATCGGCACAGTGCCGGGTGAAGAGGAATTCCTCCCAGTCCTTCACCCGGATCCCGCCCACCTCCCGGAACAGCGCCCTGATCCCTTCCGGCAGCGTCACCGGCCACCCGTCCATCACGCCGTGGGCAATACCCGGAACGAGCGTCACCAGCCCCCTGGCGTCCCGCTCGATCCCCCGCAACGCCGCCACCAGCGCGTCCACCCGGCTCGACTCGTCCATGCCCTGATCCTGTCGGTCGGCGGGGAAGGGGCGGGCGGCACTGTCGCATGTGAGCGAACGGTGGTCGCCGAAGTCGCGTCGCGCGGTTAGCCAGCGACGCCTTTGTGGGGCGGATCAGTCGGATGTCTGGGCTTGGGCGAGGAAGAGACTGCGCTCGCTGTCGTTGCGGGTGAGTTTGGCCGCTTGGGTGAACTCGTCCCGGGCCTCGGCGTGCCGGCCAAGCTTGGTGAGCAGGTCGCCGCGCACGGCCGGCAGGTGGGGGTACGTGTCTAGGCTGCCCTGTGCGCGGAGTGCGTCGACCAGGCTGAGCGCCTCGGCCGGGCCGACCGCCATGCCGACCGCGACGGCCCTGTTGAGTTCGACGATCGGGGACGGCCACACGTACGCGAGCACCTGGTAAAGCGCTGTGATCCGGCCCCAGTCGGTCTGTTGCGGTGTCGCGGCGCGGGCGTGGCACGCGGCGATCGCGGCCTGCAACGCGTATGGGCCGAAGGTGTTGGCGAGCGCCTCGGCTCGCGCGAGGGCTGCCAGGCCGCGCCGGATCAGCAACCGGTCCCACCGGCCGCGGTCCTGGTCGGTCAGCAGGATGGGCTGGCCGGACGGCCCGGTCCGGGCGGGCAGCCGGGACGCCTGCAACTCCATCAGCGAGAGGAGGCCGTGCACCTCCGGCTCGTCCGGCATGAGTCCGGCCAGGACACGGCCCAGGCGCAGCGCCTCGTCGCAGAGCGCGGGCCGCATCCAGTCGGCGCCGGCTGTCGCCGAGTAGCCCTCGTTGAAGATGAGGTAGATGACCTCCAGCACGGAGGCCAGCCGCTGACCCATCTGGTCAGGCGTGGGTATCTCGAACGCGACCCGTTTCGTGGCCAGCGTCTGCTTGGCCCGGGCGATCCGCTGCGCGACCGCGGGCTCGGTGGCCAGGAAGCCGCGGGCGATCTCCGTTGTGGTCAGGCCGCCGAGCAGGCGCAGGGTCAGGGCCACGCGGCTGGGCGTGGTGAGTACCGGATGGCAGGTGATGAAGACCAGCCGCAGTAGGTCGTCGCCGATGTGGTCGTCGATAGCGGCGTCCATGGCGTGGCCGGCTGTGTCCTGCTGGGCGGCCAACCCTCGGCCGAGCTCGGCCAACTTGTCCCGATACCGGTACCGCCGGCGCAGTTCGTCGACCGCGCGATGCCGCGCCGTGGACATCAGCCAGGCGCCGGGGTTTGGCGGTACGCCCGTCCGTGGCCACGTCTCCAGCGCGATGACCAGTGCGTCCTGGGCGAGATCTTCAGCGGTACCGACATCCCGCACGATCCGAACGAGGCCGGCGATGAGCCGCGCGGACTCGATCCGGCAGACCGCCTCGACCGCGCGGCGGGCGGCGGGATGGGGATCGGCGGCCGTCATAGCCACCGATCCAACCATTCCGTCCCGCCCAGGAGCCCTGGTCGCCGGTCAGGCGGACGGCGCGTGGTCCCCTGGCCCGAACATCTGGAGCACCTCGACCTCGCCCTCCCACCCTGGCCACAGGTCACGGTGGATCTGCAGGAAGCGGGATGTCCATTCCACCGCCTCCTCCTTGGTCCGCACCTGGTATATGGCGTAGCTGATCCACTCCTTGGCCTCGGTGAACGGCCCGTCCGTGACGTCCAGCCTTCCGTCGCTGACCTGGAGCCGCGCGGCCGTGCCCGGCGCCAGCCCGCCGGTGTCCAGCAGAGCGCCCGCCTTGGTGGCATCCGCGCCGAGTTTCATGATCGCGTCCAGCAACCCCGCCGGCGGGGGGCCGTCCGGCTGAACACCCTTGCCTATGACCAGGTAACGCATCGTCCCTCTCCTTCTGGCTCGTCCTATTCGTAGCTATCGATACTCTTCGTCACTGGCGATCCGCCGGTGCAGGTGCACCGCCAGCGCCGTACACCACGCCCAGGCCAGCACCACGGTGACGCCGAAGGCCACGTTGCTTGAGCTTCCCCCGGAGCACGGACACCCGCCCTGAGGTGGTTCCGGCCACCGAAAGATGCTGCTGTGCCCGCTCCCCGCCCTGCTGAGTTCCGCCAGCGAGCAGTCGAGCTCGCCCGTGAGGACGCCAAGATCGACGCCGTGGTGGCAAAGGATCTGGGAATCTCGAATGGCGCCTGCGAAACTGGATGCACCAGGCCGACGACGACGCCGACGTCTCCGGCAGCGACTCGAAGCTCACCAACGCAGAGAAGAAGGAACTCGCGCAGTGGCGCCGCAACAAGACGCAAGATGAAAACCGAGATCCTAGAGCGCGCCGTTGTGCTCTTCGCCAGGAAGAACATTCTTCCGAACCGATCTACCGCTGGCCTGCGAGCTTACCGACGACACAACCGCTGAGGTTCGATGTCGCGGTGGCGTGCCAGGTGCTCAACGTGTCCCGATCCGGCTACTACGACTGGCGCGACCGGCCCGCGTCGCCGGTGTGGGTGCCCGAAACTCGGCGCACGTCATGCGACCTGCTGATACTCGTGAAGCAGGCCGCCGAGGCGGTCGAGTCGTCTGATGCAGACGACGTCGGCGTGCGATCGTGTGGGCAGTGGTCGCAGCGGTGCCAGCCCGGGCGAGCGACCGGTGTGGCCGGTGCTCGTTGTAGTGCCGCTCGAACACACGCAAGACCGTGGCCGCGTGCCGCTCGTTGATGATCAAGGTGCGGTCCAGGAGCTCGAGACGGATGGGACTGTCGTCGCCCCGCGGTGAACTGGGTGCCCCGTCCCGGCGCCCGAGGCTGATGTTCTGCCACACGTACCGGATGCGGGCCGGGCGCGGGGCACCGGCCGGTGGCGACCGGGGCGGCGTTGTCCCCCGCCCGCACCCCATCGGCAGCCCGATCTGGCACGACATGCGGGAAGCCCCACCGCGGGCGGGAGCGGCCGCGGCGTCGCCGATCCCGAACACTTCCGGTGCGAGACCGACCGCAGCGCGGCGTCGACGAGCATCCGCCCCCGTCCGCCGACGGCCAGCCAGATGATCAAGGTCGACGGTTCAGCTCCTCGACGCTCCGGACGAGCACAATACGTACATCTGCGTACACCGACTGATCCAACTCGAACCTAAGGTGATGATCGCGACGGGTACTGCCTGGATCCAGGCCAGCTCGTTCGAACTGGGATTCGTCGAGACGTGGCGGGACCGCCTGGACAACGGCCTACAAGTTCGCAGTGGCCATTCGGCGAACCCACTTACTGCCGCCTGAGCACATCTTGGTTTCGAGGAAGGTTGCATCGATGGTACTGGACGACCTTTGCACGACGATCGATGCACTCGAACTACCAGTCGCGGGCGTCGCGGAGCACCCCGAGCGCGAGACGGTCCTCGAAGTCCGTAGCGCTGTCACCGCGGCGATCACGGACCACGGGTTCCTGGAGGACTGCCTGTTCCGCGAGCTCGCGCTCCTCCGCCGCGGTGTCCTGCGGCGCACCCTCATCCCGTTCGTCGTCCTGCCCCGGATCGGCGTGGGCATCGCACTCGGCTACCACCCCCCGGGCGGACGCCCCGGACCTCACGAACACACCGCGTGGACCGTGACCGCGGTGTGGCGCAACGCGCTGGAAATGGCGACATTCGACCGCGAGGAGTCCTACCGGCGTCAGGAGCTGGTACCGAAGAACACATTCCACGCTAGATCCGGGCGGGTCGGGTTCGTCTACGAGCCCTGCATCCACGAACCGCGCAACCCGACGACGCAGTGGACACTTTCGCTGCACGTCGTGAGCCCGCGCGACGGCGAGCCGCCAGCAGAGGACGTCGACGGGTCGCCCCCGCCCGGGCTCGGGACGAGGCCGCGCGGCGACATCGACCAGATCACCGGCCATCCCTACGCCTCCGTGCTCGCCGCCCGTCAGCGACAGGTGTTCGCCGGCGAACTGTTGCGCGCGGTGGCCTCCGTCCCGGGACCGCGGGCGCAGCAGCTGCGGGCGGATCTCGGTGAAGTGGCCTCGCCCCGGGTACGACGCTTCTGGACCGACGCCAGCACCGACCGGGAGGTGGAGCAGGCGAACCGGACCCTCACCCGCGTCGACGCGGCCCTGTCCATCGACTGCCGGGAGACGCCCGACGGCACGGCGCTATACGCCCACACCGCGAGCGGCCCCGCGCAGGAGCTCGTGGTCAACGACGTCGCTCGGGCAGCGCTCCTGGTCGCCGCACGGGAGAAGACGTTCGCGGTGGACGACCTGCCGGGCGGCCTGTCCACGGACGAGCGGACATCGCTCGCCGACGCCCTTGAGGAGACCGGCCTGTTCACCAGGAGGCAGTCATGATCCTTCCGCTCACCGACCTCCCGCCCCGAGCAGCCGACCCGCAGGAGGCACTGGACTACGACGGGTCGTTCGTCGTCGACAAACTGCTCCGCGACCACGTCGTCGATTGCCTCGAGGAGGGACGGGAGCTGTTCGACGAGGTCAAGAAGTTCCTCGTGCTCGTGCAGTCCGACCCCGATGTCGCGTGGGAGATGTACTCCACTCGCGTCGACGAGGCCTGGCACCAGTTCATCCTCTTCACCGCCGAGTACATGACGTTCTGCTACCGGTTCTTCGGCAAGTACCTGCCGCACAGCCCTCACCGGCCGGGCGAGCAGAAGCAGGCGCCTGCGCCATCCGCCCGGACGGCACCGATGTCGTTTGCCGAGTTCGGCCGGCGGTACGAGGCGAAGTTCGGCGTGCCCCTGCCCGACCACTGGCGGGACCGCAAGAACATCACGACGACGCGCCGGCTGTTCAGCGATCGGACCGGGCGGCTGACGCTGCGCGAGGACGCCGGGACAGTGGATCTGCTCGACGGCGACGAGGTACTGCTTTCAGTAAATCCGATCGCGCGAGATGCGCTCGCCTTCGTGGCACGGACCGGCGTCTTCTACGTCAGGGAACTGCCAGGGGGCCTCGACGACGAGGAGCAGGTCGCGCTCGCCACCGCGCTCGCCGAGGCCGGAGTGCTCCGCGTCGGCGCGTGAACCGTCCACGATTTTCCCAGAGATGGAGTAGCCATGCCGCCTGAGGAATCCGCACCCGGTCCCGAGATCCCCGAGCACCCGCTGTTGAACAAGCTTGTCGCCGACAGCGACAACCCGGACCTCACGACGCTGCGCGGATACGTGCGGCGTTCGACCGCCCCCGACGTGATCACGCTCTACCCCAGCCTCGACGACCTCTCGGTGCACATCGACGTCACCCGTGCCGACGTCGTCCAGTTCACCGAGCCGACCGACACCGAGCCGCCGTTGACCGGCACGACCTTGTGGGTCCGCAAGGACGCCACCGTCACGGTGCGATCCGCGGTCCGCGTCACGGCGGGCGAGCTGCGCAATCGGCTGCGGCGCCCCGGGGCCGCGGCAGGTCCGACCGGGGAGGCGGGCGAGAAGCCGGACGTGGTGCGCGCAGGCCGACTCGTGATCCAGCGGCGCGGCCCGCAGCCCCTCGCCAACTCGTGCTCGTTGATCTGCACGAGCAACTGCGAGCTCTGCGGCTCGTTCTGCAACTGCGCGACGTTCTGCTTCACCGTGCCCCAGTGAGACACGGCGGGCCGCTTCCCCGACGCACCGGTGGAGCGGCGCTCGCCCATCTCCTCGATCGAGTCGGGCTTCCCCCCGGCGCGCACGCCGTCGAGCTGGGATGCGGCCCACGCGGCAACCTCGTCCTGCTGGCCCAGCGGGTGGGCCCGCAGGGCAGGGTGGTCGGAGTGGAGCGCCGACCCGAGGCGGTCGGGCGGGCCCGTCGGGCGACCCTCGACAACGGCGCAGTCGTCGAGGTCCGGCACTGCGACGCCAGGTCGACCGGGCTACCTCGTCGCGCCTTCGACCTGGTCGCCGCGACGATGATCTTGTTCATCACACCGCGGCCGGAGGAGGTCGTCGCGGAGGCTGTCGCACTGGCGCGCCCGGGTGGCCTCGTCGTCTTCCAGGAGGGCGACATCGTCGCGCACACATGCGATCCCCCACTCGCGGCGTGGGAGCGCCTGCTCGAAGCCCTCCACCATCACGCGCGACAGCGCGCCATCGACGTCCACGTCGGGCGACGGCTTCCCCGGCTGCTGCGCGGAGCCGGCCTCGTCGACGTCCACGTCGAGGCCAGGACACGTATCCAGCACCCCGGCAACGACCGTCGATCCGGCCTACCCGCCCTGATCGACGCGCTTGGCGACGAACTGGCCGGGCCGCTCATTCCCACCCGCAGCGAGCTCGCCGAGCTGCGCGCAGCGCTCGAACAGCACCTCGCCGACTCCGACACCACCGTCTACTCGCCGATGTATGTGCAGGCGTGGGGCCGCGCACCATCACCGTGAACATCCTGCGGCAGGTACTGACGGCGACGACCGACAGGCTAGTACTGCAACGGCACTCGGTTCATGTCGGTAGTGGGTGGCCGCGGCGGCGGTAGTGGCAGGCGCGGGCCTGGTATTGCGTCGTCGGCGCCAGAGTGACCAGGTCATGACCTGCTCGACGCAGACGGCCGGTGCGAGGGCGAGCTTGGTGAGTAGTCAACGGATCTCGTTGGCCGATAGCGGGATCAGCCGTTCGCCACTGGCTGTGGTTCCCCCTTTTCGCTGCTCAGACCCGGATCCGTGGGTAGTGCCCCGACACGGGGGTTGAGATGGCGATAGGTGCCTGTCTGCCTGGGACGATGTTCTTTGCGAAGAGACCATCAGACCGGGCGGAAGGACACCTATCAGGTGCGCAGACTTCGAGCCACCGGCCGGCGCGTGAGCGGGTGCAGGTCGGCGCGCCGGACACCTCGCTGACCGGCCAAGCCGGGGTCGCGGTGCTCGGCGGGTTGATCGACCGGCTCGGTGCGGTCGGGGCCCTGGACGCTGGGTTCGGGCCGATCAAGACCCGGGACCGCGGGGCCAGTGGTGGGCGGTTCCTGCTCGCGCTGGCCCGGGCCCAGATCTGCGGCCACGACCATCTCGTCGGGTTGGACCGCTGCCGCGCCGACCGGACACGAACCTGGAGCGTTCCTCATATGGGCACCATCGACTATCGAGATCCAAACCTATCAGAGGAAAAGCGGTTTGACGCACTGCGTGGTCAACATCCCGACCTGGACATCGTTCGCGCTCCAATTGAGTTCGACTCTTTACCGCCACGCAGAACCTACCGATGCCACCCCGCCGGCACCGCTCTATACGTCGTGGCGCGAGTACCTCCGTCGCACCACAGCAGACGAGCGCAGGGCGTGGTGCGCACGGAAGGCGAAGAAGGCAAATCGGGTCCGTCTCATGTCCGGCACGGTGGATACCAGACTCACTCGGGCTGAGGTCTTGCTGGTGTTCGAGCAGGCGGCGGGCCGTTGCGTACACTGCGCGTCCCTGGCCGTCGAGGCGCGGCCTTCAACAGCCAGCGGTTCCCCAAGGCCCTGGGCTTCCGTCGGTCGACGGATCGGCAGCCTCGGTCACCGCATATCGCGATTCAACGGTGGATCGAATCACATCGACAACCTTGAGTGGACGTGTCTGTGGTGCAACACCTGGCCATCAGAGCGCCGCATAAACGCGTTGGACCACGGCGGCCTCCCGCCGAGCATAAGCACCTGATCAGCGCGGTCATCTGATCCGTGGTCCGAACACTGCCACCACGTCTCTGGTATCGCCGGAGCAGCTGGGCTCGCCGGCAGGCAACCGGGCGCTGCCGGAACCAGTGCGTGGCAGTTCGTGGATCAGTCTGTGGATTGATGATCATGAGTCGTCCATGAAGCTGCCGGTCTGGCCGCTCGGGCGGGTGTGCTGGACCTGCGGTTCCTGGAGCGCAAGGCACTGCTCGTCGGACGCGTCGACACCGTTGACCGACGCGGTCGGCGGACGGTCCGCTACACCGGCGTACACGCCGGCCGGGCCGACCTCGCCGACCTGGTCGCGGCCGACCCGGACGAGGTGTCAACCATGGCGTGCGCCTCGCTGCTCGATGTGCTCGGCGTCGAGGGCGACCTGCTCACCGTCCGACCGGAGCTTCTGTGGCAGCAGCCGGCCAGCCGCTTGCGTTGGGCGGCACCCCCGACCCTGGCGGAGCTCCTCGATCGCGAAGATCGGCGGCGTGCGGAGGCCGGCGACCCGCCATGGCTGCAACTGATCCGGCCCGCGGCGCCGACCGCGGGCCGGCAAGATGTCGAGGACGGCAACCGACCCGGCGTGATCGCGTCGGAGTCCGCGGAGCTGCGGGAGTTGCACCGGCGCAACCGGCTGATCGAGCAGGAGAACGAGGTCCTGCGCAAGGCCGCGGTCTACTCGTCCCAGGCGGTCCTGCCCGGCCAGAATGATTTCCCCTGGTCAACCAACTGGCCAGGGTCGAAGTGGCCATCCCGGTCGCGGTGTCGTGTCGGGTGCTCGGACTCTCCCGCCAGGCCCACTACTCCTGGCTCGCCGACCTCGTCAGCGCCCGTGACCTCGACAACGCCTATCTGACCAACGCCGCGATCGACATCCGCCACGACGACCCCGAGTTCGGCTACCGCTTCATCGCCGACGAACTCGACGCGGCCGGACATGTCGTGTTCGAACGCAGGGTCTGGCGGCTCTGCTCGGCGGCGGGCTCGTCCTCGATCCGTGCCCGCACACGCGGGAGAGGTCACCGGCCGGGCCCGCCGGTGCACGACGACCTCGTGCGTCGCGACTTCACCACGCCCCGACCCAACCGGCTGTCGTTGACCGACATCTCCGAGCACCCCACGATGGAGTCGTTGTTCGCGTTGCTGCAGAAGCACTTGCTCAGCCGGCGACGCTGGAGCAGCCGGCGAGCTTCACCTGGATCGAGCGGACCTACCACCGCCGACGGCGCCAACGTCGTCTCGGCAGGCTCACTCCGGTCGAGTACGAGGCCATTCACTACACGGCCGCTGACGCGGCTGAACCCGCTAACCATGGGTTCAACCGAACCATCAGCAGTCCCCGCCAGGACTAGCGGAAGCGAGCAGCAGCACCGGGTCGCCGCGCCCGTGAGCGGCGTAGGACAGGGTGATCCCGCTGAGCTCGACGAGCGGCACGAGGTCAGGTTGCCTCCTCACACCTGAAGACCGGCCCTGTCCACCGCCCACCCGCACACCCAGACCAGCGCCGCCCCCGCTACCAGCCACAGCCACAGCCACGCGCCGGTGGCGGCGTCCCTCGCCGTCGCGCCCGCCCACGCGAACAGCGCCGCCTCCGGCAGGTGCCCCAGCAGCGCCGCCACCACGACGCGCCCCCACGGCATCCCGGATCCGCCGGCCAGGGCGGCGACCGTCTCCCCGACGATCGGCACCGGCCTGCTCAGCACGATCGCGGCCGCGCCCCAGCGGCGCAGCAGGCGCTCGGCGCCGCCCCCGACCGGTCCCGCGATGCGCCCGCTCAGCCGGCGCCCCAGCGCGAACGCCAGCAGCGTCGCGCCCGTGCGGCCGGCCAGCGCCAGTGCGGCCCCCGCGCCGATCCCGAACGCGGCGCCCAGTGCCGGCATCACCAGGCTGGCGGGGACCGGCAGGACCGCGTCGACGACCAGCAGCCCGACCCCCACGACCGCGCTCCAGGGACGCGCCGCGCCGAGCGTGGGCGGTGCGGAGAGCCAGGGCACCCCGAACGCCTCGACGACGACGAACCCGACCAGGAAGAAGGCGGCGAGGCCAGCCGCGGCGAACAGGTAGCGCTTCGCCGTCGGGGCCGGCGTCCGCGCCCGGGCCGGCCCGCTCAGGGGAGCCGACCCCCGTCGACCCACCGCCGGAACAGGGCGATCCGCTCCGCCTGCCACGGGGCGTCGCAGGGCATGCTGCCGTCCTCCAGCCGGGTGAGGATCGCGTCGGCGTTGTCGCGGACGTCCTCGAATCGCCCCAGGTCGAACACGAACGCCATCGCGGCCCGGTCGGACGGGCGGAACAGGCTCGCGATGTCCACCGCGAACCCCGGCG
Source organism: Pseudonocardia lacus (assembly GCF_018531445.1). Classification (GTDB taxonomy): domain Bacteria; phylum Actinomycetota; class Actinomycetes; order Mycobacteriales; family Pseudonocardiaceae; genus Pseudonocardia; species Pseudonocardia lacus. Next base: position 8,956 of record NZ_JAHDTH010000160.1, on the reverse strand, counting down.
GACCCACGACCGGCGCGGTCGGCTCGTCCTGCGGGTCGGGCTCGACGCGCACCCCGACGCGCCCCGGCGGGTCGTCGTCGGGCGCCCCCGCGCCGATCCACCCGGCGAGGTAGGCCCGACGGGCCGGCGGAACGGCCGGGCGGAGCCGGGGCATGCGGTCGCGCGGCGGCGCGGCGTCGAGCCGCTGCAGGAGCTGGGCCTCGGCCGGGTCGGGCACGACCGCGCCGGTCTGGTCCAGCGCCACCGGCGTCAGGTCGACCGGCGGCACCAGCGTCGCGACGAACTCGTCCCGGGTGCGGCCGGCCCAGAAGCTGCCGTGGCGGGCGCGGACGCGGAAGCCGTGCACGGCCTCCTCCAGGATCGCGACGGCCTTCGCGAACCCGGTGGGCAGGCTCTCCTCGGGGACGTCGTCCCCGGCCGCTAGCGCGGCCAAGGCGGTCTGGGCCTCGACGTCGACGGCCACCAGCGCGGCGAGGAAGGGGTCCTCGGCCAGCCGACGCACGGCGGTGGCCACCCGGACGGCGGCGCGGGACGCGTCGAGGTGCGCCCGCCAGCGGGAGCGTTCGTCGTCGGGCAGGGCCAGGGTGTAGGGCAGTTCGAAGGGCGGGCCAGCGTGCACCACGGCCCCGGGGTGCATCGGCATCTGAACGAGCTTGCCGGCGATCTTCCCAAGGTGGCGCATCTCGTCGAAGGCCCCGAGCAGCAGCAGGCCGCGGGCGGTGCGGTCGCCCTGCCGCGGGCCTTCGTCCTCCCGGTAGACCTCCTGGTCGAGCCGCAGGAAGTGCTGCAGCTGGCCGAGCAGCATCCGGTAGCGCAGGTCGAACAGCTGCGCCCAGCCCCGGGCCCGGGCCTCGGTGATCCGCACGGCCGGGTCCGCCGTGGTGGAGGTGGTGGGGTTGACCGCGACCGGCCAGCTGACCGGGTCGCCCAGCTGGCGCAGCGCGGCGACCCGCCGGTAGAGGTCCAAGAAGCGCTCGAAGTGCGACTCGTCGGACCGCGCGTCGGCCGGGGGCAGGTCGAACCCCTCGCCCTGCTCGGCGATCGCGTGCACGGCGGCCAGCGCACCGGCGCGCAGCGCCGCGGGGTCGGTCCCCGGGAAGGAGCCGACCACCAGCGGGGACCCGTCCACACCCCGCAGTGGCGCGTAGCCCCAGTCCGTCGGGTCCGCCTGCAGGCGGGCGGTGTCGGTGCGCAGGTCGGCGTCGGCGACGGCGGCGGGGTCCTCGAGCAGCTCGGTGAGCCGGTCGAAGACGGGCCCGACGTGGCGCACCTCCTCGCCGCCGTTGGCCGCGACGGCGTCCAGCCGGATCGCCTCGACGAGGTCGACGTCCTGCGGGTCCATGTCCTCCGGCAGCTCGGCGGGGCTCTCCGCCGTCACGTACTTGGCCAGCGAGGCGAGCGTCAGTGGCTCCAGGGTGAAGCGGAACGGGTAGATCCCGCTGCCGTAGGGCGCCCGGTCGCGACCGAGGTTCAGCGGGCCCCCGACCAGGTGCAGCAGGTTCTGCACGGTGACCAGGTGGCCCATCTCCTCGCGGGCGATCTGCACCAGCAGGTCCCGCACCCGCGCCAGCTCGTCGGAGTGCGGCCCGCTCACGCGCACCGAGTAGGCCGCGTAGAGGTACTGGACCATCAGCGCGTGCTCGATTTCGGCCGCAGCCGTGAGCAGGAAGACCACCTCGTCGCGGGGCTCCAGCGCGGGATCGTGCAGCGAACCCGACGCGACGGCCGCGCGCGACGCCCGGCGCGCCGAGGCAGCCGCCTTCTGCGGCTGCACCGGGGGGAACGCGCGTTGCGCGAAGAGCCGTGGTTCCACCCGGCGGAGCAAAGCGCGCACCGCGCCCGTGGTCGATACGCAGTTGTACGTACTTGCATCCGGGCCGCTGAGCAGCAGGGTTGCGGTGGGTGTGCCGGCGGCGTGTGGGGAGAGCGGAATGATCGGCCTGGAGGACGCGCTGGATCTCGACGACCCGGACGCCGACGACTTCCTGGACGGCGTGCAGGGCGGGATCGTTAAGGGCCACGGCCGCGACTTCACCGCGCACGTGCTGGTGCGGCTGGGTCCGGACGCGGCCGCGGCCCGGCGCTGGCTCGCCGACCTGGCCGCGGAGCGCGTCACCAGCGCGGCCGCCGCGCGCCGCGCGACCTGGTCGTGGCGCGGGAGCGACGGGCCCGGCGAGCCGTTCGCGATGCTCCTGCTGACCGCGTCGGGCTACCGCGGGCTCGGGGTGCCCGAGGAGCTGCTGCCCGTGCCCGGTGGCCCGTTCGCGGATCCGCGCGACGCGGAGTACTTCCGGTTCGGGCTCAAGGAGCAGGCCGGGCGGCCGCGGACGTTCGCCGACCCGCCGGTGGAGCAGTGGGAGCCGGCCTACCGGGAGCGCATCGACGCGATGGTGCTGCTGGCCGACGACGACGAGCAGCGGCTGTGCGACGCGCTCGACGCGGTGCTGGCCTCGGCGGCGGGCGTCGTGGACGTCCTGGTGACCGAGCGGGGGCGGGTCTTGCGCAAGAAGTTCCCGCGCGGCGAGCTGGTGATCGAGCACTTCGGGTTCCAGGACGGGGTGAGCCAGCCGCTCGTGGTCCGCCAGGACGCGGAGCGGGAGGTCCGCGAGCGCGGGAACGCGCACTGGGACCCCGCCGCGGCGCTGTCGCTGGCCCTCGTCCGCGAGCCCGGTGGCGGGTACGGCAGCTTCATGGTGTTCCGCAAGCTGGAGCAGGACGTGGCGGCGTTCCACCGGGCGCTGGGCGACCTGGCGACGGCCACCGGTCTCCCGCTGGACGCGGTCGGGGCGATGGCCGTCGGGCGCTTCGCCGACGGGACGCCCGCGGTCCCGACGACGACGCCCGACCCGGGCGCGGACCCGAACGACTTCCACTACGACCAGGACCCGGCCGGGAGCCGGTGCCCGTTCCACGCGCACATCCGCAAGACCAACCCCCGCGGCGACGTGCCGCGGGTGATCGGCGCCCCGGCGGAGTTCGAGCGCAGCGGCCGCGTCCTGCGCCGCGGCATCACCTACGGGGAGCGCCCTGACCTGGTCGAGGGCGGGGTGCCTGACCGACCCGCCACCGGCGTCGGGCTGCTGTTCATGTGCTTCCAGGCCAACCTCGACCAGTTCGCGATCCAGCAGGAGGGCGCCGACTCCGCGGACTTCGTCTCGGCGGGCGTGGGCGTGGACGCGGTGATCGGGCAGGGCGCCGCGCCGCCGCCGCAGACCTGGCCGAGCGACGGCGCGGTCGCGTTCACGATGGCGAACTTCGTGCGGATGCTCGGGGGCGAGTACTTCTTCGCGCCGAGCACGACGTTCCTGCACGGGCTGGCCGACACCGACACCGACACCGACACCGACGACGCGAGCGACCGCGGAGCGGCGTCGTGAGCTACCTCGACCTCCCGCGTCTGCACTTCGCCGGGACGTTCTTCTCCGACCCGTCGACGGTCAACAACGACCCGGGCAACTTCGACATGGACGCCTTCGACCGCGCGATCGGATGGGACCCGGAGCGGGGCGGGTCGTGGAACCCCGACGGGCGCCACGCGTTCCGGTTCGAGGGCGTCACGGTGCGCTCGGCGGTCCTCGACGACACCGGACCGACCGCGGACCCGGTGGTCGGGCTACGGTTCGTCACCCGCGGCCTGGTCCCGGCCAAGCTGGTCGATCTCGACACCGACCAGCAGCTGGTGTCGGAGATCTTCGGGCTGACGCTCGCCCTGGTCGACGCGGTGGGGGCGATCCTGGTCGAGGGCACGATGCGGCCGGCCGCGTTCACCGACATCTGGCGGCGCGGCACCGGGGGCGGTGGGGGCGACGAGGCGGCCTGCGCCGCGTACCAGTCGCCGCTCGGGGACCTGCGGTGGGGCGCGACGTCGTCCTCGCCGCTGCTGCAGCGGCTGCGCGACGCGGCCGGGGACGGCCCGCTGTCGATCAAGTTCAACCTCGACGGCTACTCGATGGGCCGCACCGGGCCGGACGGTGCCCCGAACCCGCGCTTCGCCCGCGGACGTGTCGTGGGCACCCTCGGGCCCGCCGCAGCCGGCGAACCCGCGCACACCGTCCTCGGGCGGCAGTTCGGCAGCGAGGTGCACCCACCCGGGACGACGAGCCCGGGCTTCCGCCCCGCCACGGGCGTCAACTACTTCCCGGGCGTGCTCGACGCCGTGGCCGGCCGGGTACGTCTGGACCTGGGCAACGCGCTGCCGGTTCGCCCCGCCGGCGGGCCCGTGCAGGACATCGGCGAGCTGGTGCTGGCCCGGCGCGCGGGCGACGGGTCGGTCACCGACATCGCCACGATCGACTACCGCGCACCCGCCTGGTACGAGTTCACCGCCGGCGTCGTCGACCTGCCGGCCGACCGCGCGCTCGACGCCGACGAGACCACCAGCGCGGCGGACGGCACGCTGCTGCTCGTCGCGCGCCGTCCCGGGCTCGCGCCCACCGTCGTCGAGGAGGTACCGGTCCACGTGCGGGCCGACGCCTTCGTGGCCCGACTGGATCCCGGTGACCAGTGGACGGTCCACCTGCACGTCACGCGGCGGGGACAGCCGCTGGCCGGAGCCCGGGTCAGCCTGTTCCTGCTGCTGCCCGACGGGCCCGACGCGGCGGCGAACTTCCCGGTCGGTGGGCTGGCCTTCCCTGCGTCGGTGACCACAGACGCCACGGGCACCGCGACGGCCGCCCTGACCGCCGCCGACCCGGGAGAGCCACGGTTCTTCTACTCCGGCGACCGCCGCGAGCACGTCGACGGGCAGGTGTACCTGGTGAGCTACCAGGTCGAGGGAGTCGCCCAGCCGAACCCGTCGAACGTGCTGAGCGTGCTGGTCTGGAGCGCGTACGCCCCCGACGAGCCGCCGACCTGGCACGGGTCGATGCGCGAGCTGCTCACCCGCTACGGCAACCTGTTCCCTTGGATGACGAAGTTCGGGCCCCGGCTCGACACCGCCGTCTACGAGCAGATCGCCACCCAGCGCGAGGACGTCGTCCACGTGCTCTCACGCGACGTCGACGACCCCCGCTACATGCCGGTGAGCCGGGACATGTCCACCGCCCGGCGCAAGGCCCTGCTGACCTGGCTGACCACCCTCGGCCCGGACGGCAGGCCGCTACTCGGCGAGGAAGCTGCTCGGCCCCGGAGGGAGGCGGCCGCGCCCCGCCCGGCCGGTGAGCCGGACGAGACCGCGTCCACGCTCGGCGGTAAGACCGCGGCGGCCCGGCGGCGGCACATCGCGCCGCGGTGAGTCCGGGCCGGGCGCTCAGCCCCCCTGTTCGACCAGCCCCGACGTCAGCGATCTGCACCGCCGTGGTGCGCACTGGGTGCTGACCGTGAAGGGCAACCAGCCCCGCCTGCGTCGCCAACTCGCTGAGCTGCCCCGGCGGCAGGTCGAGCCCGGGCATCGCCAGGCCGAGACCGCACACGGACGCCGGGAGATCCGCAGCCTCAAGGTCGTCCTCATCGCCGCAGGGATCGAGTTCCGCATGCGCGCCAGGCGATCCAGGTCATCCGCCGCACTCGCCCGGTCAACGCCCGAACCGGCAGGAAGGGGCGCTGGCGCACCGAGACCGTCTACGCGATCACCGACCTCGTTGCGCACGAAGCTCGACCCGAGGAACTCGCCAGCTGGATCCGCGGGCACCGGCAGATCGAGAACGGCCCGCACCGGGTCCGCGATGTCACTGCGATGTCACTGCGATGTCACTGCGATGTCACTGCGATGTCACCTACGCCGAGGATCTCTCCCAGATCCGCACCGGCGCCGGTCCGCAGGTCATGGCATCGCTACGCAACCTGGTCATCAGCCTGCACCGCCTCACCGGCGCCACCAATATCGCCCGAGCGCTACGACATCACGCCCGCGACGCCCGCCGACCCCTCGACCTACTCAAGATCATCTGACTTTGCCGACCCCCTGGGACAGCAGCACCGTCTACCGCCGCCTACGGGTGCCCGATTCCCCAGTCCGCATCCTGCTCCAGCTCACGAAAGACCCCAAGGAGCACAAGGAGCACATGCACATCGACTTGGAGACCGACGACATCGAGGTCGAAGTCCGACGACTGGAGGCACTCGCGGCTCCTGACGAACTGGCTACCTGGCCGTCCATGGCGTGACCACGGACAACCGCGGGCTGATCATCGTCGATCGCGAGGCCCAGCTGTCGCGGGGACCGCCGAGGGTGTGCTCGATGTGGCGGAGCAGGAACCGGTCGCGACCGTCGGGTCGTCGAGGTCGAGATCGAGGTCGCGGGCGTCGAGGGGCATCAGGTACACGGTGTCGTCGTCGGTTCCGGCTTCCCAGGTGAACGTGACGACCAGCGTGGAACCCACCGCGGCGGCGTCGACCAGCCGGAGGCTGCGAAGGGGTTCGGGTTGCTGGTCGCGCGGCAGCACCAGCGCCCGCGATCCGTCCGCGGCCTCGACGAGCGTCGGTTCGGACACCCCGGGATCCAGCGCCGCCGGCGAGTAGTCCCGCCTGATCATGGCGGCGAGATCGGCGACCTGTGCGGGTTCCACCACGATGACCCTAATGTCGGTGCGGCCTACGGCAGCAGGGAGTCGTTGACCCAGTCCGGGCACTTGTTCTCCGGGTCCGCCTTCGCCGGGAGCTTGCAGTACGCGGTAACGACACCGAGCGGTATGCAGGTACCCGAACGCACTCGGGGTACCGACGAACCCGCCCTGCCGGAGTACGACGACATTGCCGAGCGGGTCGACCACCGCCGAGTGGCAGCGATACGGAGACGAAGGGCCGAGGTAGCGCTGCGCATTTCCCGTCATGCCCGGACAAGGAACGAAGTGGGCCGGGCCGACCGGGACGTCCGCGTGGGCGGTGCCGGCGACGAGCAGGAAGGTTGCCAGCACGAGGCAGGCGAATCGACCGATCCGGGAGCTGATCATCGCTGTCCCCGATGCCCGGGCATCTGCGGACGCGCAGCCCCCACTGCCCGTTCTCCGCCCGCAGCACCTCCTCGACCCGGTTCATCTCGGCAGCGACCTCCGCGGGCGAGCCGGATACGTCCCAGTCCAACTCGGCCTCGGCCAGATTGCGCGCCACGTCGCCGTAGAGCTTCGACAGCCGGGAGAACCCGACCAGGGACTCGTAGCCGATCACGGCGGCGGCCAGGCCACCGAGCACCGCACCCCGCCGACGATCGCACCGGCACCAACCCGACGGATTCCGCAGAGGTCAGCGATCGGCCCCAGGGCAGTGGCCGAACCTCGACTCCGCCACCATCCGCCGCGACTTCCGCCCGATCATGGCCCCGCGGTCGCCGCGGACTCCGCCCTGACGAAGCGGTAAGGAAACCCTCGCCCGGGCGCACACGATCCTCGCTGCCGCGGCGATACCCGGCCGACCGCCCGGACGTCACCCTCTCTAGTGGGTCGGTAGCACCGCACCCGGCGGGCGACGAGATGGCGCTCGGCTCGCGGCCCGGAGCCCGACGGATCGACACCCAACCAGAAAGGGGGACGGTGATGGCAGTCGTCACGAGCCCGCTCGAGTTCAACGCAGAGCAACTCTTCGTCGACCTCACCTCGACGTTCGGCCACCAGCTCTTCCTGAAGTGCGAGGGATTCAACTTCGCCGGCTCGGTGAAGCTGAAGGCAGCTCTGGCCATGGTCGAGGCAGCCGAGCGGGCGGGGCGGCTGCACCCGGGTTCGGTGCTGGTCGAGTCGTCGTCGGGGAACCTCGGCGTGGCGCTGAGCATGATCGCCGCGAACCGCGGATACGAGTTCGTGTGCGTCACCGACATGCGCTGCAACCTGGCGACCCGGCGCGTGATGGAGGCTCTCGGTGCCCGGATCCAGACGATCCTCGAACCCGATCCGCACGGTGGCTACCTGGGCGCTCGCATCGACTACGTGCGGGCCCTGTGCGCCTCCGACAAGCGGTACGTGTGGCTGAACCAGTACGCGAACCCGAACAACTGGAAGGCGCACTTCACGACCACCGCCCCGGCGATCGCCCGCGAGTTCCCCGGGCTGGACGTGTTGTTCGTCGGCGCGGGCACGACCGGGACCCTCATGGGTTGCGCGCGCTACTTCCGGCAGTGGCACCGGCAGGTGCACGTGGTCGCCGTCGACGCCGTGGGCTCGGTGACCTTCGGCGGGGCACCGGCCCCGCGGATGATCCCCGGGCTGGGCACCAGCGTGCGCCCGCAACAGCTCGACGAGGCGTTCGTCGACGAGGTGGTGCTGGTCGAGGAGGAGGACACGGTCCGGGCGTGCCGCCGGATGGCGAGCCGCGGGTTCCTGTTCGGCGGCTCGACCGGCACGGTCGTCAGTGGCGCGATGGGCTGGCTGGCCGCGCACGGCTCCCCCGACCTGACCGCCGTCGCGATCGCCCCCGACCTGGGCGAGCGCTACCTCGACACCGTCTACCACGACGGATGGGTGGACGATCTGTACGGCCCCGAGGTGCTGGCCGAGACCGCCTTCACCGCTGCCCGGGTGGCCTGATCATGACTTCGGCATCCCGCCCGGCGCGCGAGACCGACCATCTGCGTCCCCGGCCGCTCCAGCTCGTCGACCAGCCCGCCGGGAGCGACACCGACGAGGTCCGCCCGGCCGCCGGTGCCGGTGGCGAGGCCGGCCGGATCGTCGGCTTCGACGAACCGACCATCGCTCCCGCCACGCAGGGCGTCGCCGCGACCGAGGCCGCCCGCGCCGGCGCGGGCTCGGGCATCGACCAGGAGCTGCGGGCGGCCCGCGCCGAGCTGAAGCGGCTGGGCAGCGAGCTGGCCGGGCTGCTGGACCAGGTGCGCCGGCTGGAGCAGGACCCGGTCGCGACGGACTCCGCGCCGGCGACGGTCTGCACGTCACAGGCCGCCCCGGCGCCGAACCCGCTGGCTGCGCCCGTCCCGCCGCCGGCCGACCGGAGAGGCGCGCCCACACCTGACCGGGCCCGCGCCCCACGGCCCAGTCCGACACCGGCCCCGCGGCCTCCGGCACCCACGCCGCCG